>OMWM01000069.1 GCA_900314775.1 uncultured Eubacteriales bacterium
TTACAGAACCCCGGATGAAATCTTCGAGGAGGAAATCGACCGAATCTACCAGGCTACTGCCTAGCGGAGGGTGTCCAACTTGTTGTTGCAATTTAGGGTTTTTCTTTTTTTATTTTGTGTTATAGTATAGAAATACTGATACACATGTATAATTAACAAGGAGTTTTTATGAATACAGACACCATATACAGCCTTTTTCAGCAGAAAATGCTGGAAGCGCCATCCAAAGCGGCCGTCTTCGACAGCCGCCGGCTTCTGACCATGCAGGAACTTGACGCGATGGCGGATGCGATCGCCGCCTGCCTCCCGGAAAACGAGACGCGGATCGGCATCGTGATGGATCACTCTGCGGAGATGATCGCGGCGATTTTCGCCGTTCTGAAACGGGGCGGCGCCTACGTTCCGGCGGAGCCGTCTTTTCCCGATGAGCGCATCCGCTTTATGATGCAGGATGCCGGCGTGCGCACGATCATCACCGGCAGCGCATACAAGGAACGTTTCCGCGATTTCACGGCAGTCATCGTGGACCGCGGTTTTCCTCTGCCAGAGCGCCGGGAAGCGCAGCCTTGCCGCGCCCATGCGGACGATCTGGCCTACATTCTCTATACCTCCGGCTCCACCGGCATGCCGAAGGGCGTTGCCGTGCGGAACCGGAATGTCTGCCACTACGTACGCGCTTTTATCAACGAGTTTCACCCGGATGAAAGCGATACGATGCTGCAGTACTCCGTCTGTTCATTTGACATTTTTGTCGAAGAGGTCTTCACCACCCTGCTGAGCGGCGCCGTGCTGGCCATTCCATCTGAGGAAGATAAAAAGGATATCGGCAGCCTGATGGATTTCGTCAGCCGGCATCACGTCACGGAAATCAGCGGTTTCCCGTACCTTCTGCAGGATATGAACCGCCTGCCGGCGATTCCTTCCTGCCTGCGCCTGCTGATCAGCGGCGGCGACGTGCTGCGCGGCGTCTATGTGGACCGGCTGCTCTCCCAGGCCGAAGTTTACAATACCTACGGACCTTCGGAGACAACCGTCTGCGCCGCTTATTACCGCTGCACCGGGCAGCAGCCGCTTGAGGACGGCACCTATCCGGTCGGCAGGCCGGTTCTCGGTGCGCAGATAGCCATTATGGATGAAAATCTCAGGCCGGTTCCGGACGGGCAGACAGGAGAAATCTGCATCAGCGGCGGCGGCGTCTGCGCCGGCTACATCGGCAGAAGCCGCGCGGAAAATGACGCCTTCGTCCATATGGAAGACGGCCGCGTTCTCTACCGCAGCGGCGATCTCGGACGCATTCTGCCGGATGGCAATATTGCCTTTCTGCGCCGCAGGGACACGCAGGTCATGATCCTCGGCAGGCGGGTGGAACCGGCCGAGGTAGAGACAGCTCTTTATAAATGCGGCGGAATTGAAAAGGCCGCGGTAAAAGCATATCAGGATGAGCAGCATCTGTCCTATCTGGTGGCATACATAGTCACAAAAGGAGACGGCATCACCCTGTCCGGCATACGGCGGACACTGCGCCGTTTTCTGCCTTCCTATATGATACCGGAATTTTTCGTGCAGATGCCTGATCTGCCGCTCAATGCCAACGGCAAGGTTGACGCGCAGGCTCTGCCGGTCGTGATGAAAGAAGGCAGCCGATGAACAGAGACTGCAATATCGGAAAGGCCGCACCGGAAAACAGCCGGAAACAGCCCGCAGACGGCATCGAAATCGTACAGGCAAATCTTCAGGATATGGACCAGCTGATGGCCTGGCGCATGGAGACGCTCGAACACGTTTTTGCGATGCCGGAAAGCAAAATGCCGGCCGGGCTGCGCGGGGCCAATGAACAGTATTACAAAACTGCTCTGGCAGATGGCAGCCATATCGCCTGCTTTGCGCAGCTTGACGGCGAGACGGTCGGCTGCGGCGGCGTCTGCTTTCAGATGGAGATGCCCTCGCCGGACAATCCATCCGGCCGCTGCGCCTACCTGATGAATATCTACACACGCGAACAATACCGCGGGCGCGGCGTCGGCGCGGCGACTGTCCGCTATCTGATCGGGCAGGCCCGGCAGCGCCGCATCACCAAAATTTACCTGGAAAGTTCCGAGGACGGGCTCGCCCTGTACCGGAGCCTCGGTTTTGTGCCGATGAAAGACTATCTGCATCTGGAGGATATATAAATGGGAATTCGTAAAATTGAAATGGATAACATGATCATCAAGGTCTACCCGGCAGAAGGCGAAGACCTGCCGGTCATCTACAGCTGCCAGTATATGGAATGCGGCAAGCTGCTGCTCGACCAGTGCAGCCGGATCGGCTGTCCGCCTTTCCGTCTTGTCACCATCTCCCGCATCAGCTGGGATGAATATCTGTCACCGTGGCCGTCTGACCCGGTCGTCACAAAAGAAGATCATTTTACCGGTCAGTCACCTGAATTTCTGCAGTGGCTCCTGCAGAAAGCAGTTCCGTGGGCGGAGAAGAAGATGGACCCGAAACCGTCCCGCTCCTACCTCTCCGGCTATTCGATGGCCGGTCTTTTCTCCCTCTGGTCAGCCTACCAGACGGATTTCTTTGACGGGTACGTCTGTGCTTCCGGTTCCCTCTGGTATCCGGATTTTCTGTCTTTCGCGAAGGAGCATGATCTGGCCAAAACGCCGGAAGGCATTTATCTGTCACTGGGCGATCAGGAAAGCGCGGCCGCCAATCCGGCTCTGCAGCAGACCGAAAGTGTCTACCGCGCTTTGGATGAATACTATGCGCAGAAGGGGATCCCGCACATCTTTGAGCTCAACCCCGGCAACCACTACCAGGACACGGCACTGCGGGAAGCAAAAGGTTTCCGGTGGCTGCTGCAAGGCAGATAAATATCAGAATATGCAAAATGCGGCGGTGCCTTCCGGCATCGCCGCATTATTACTTTATAATCAGATTCAGCCTCTGACTTCCATGAAGTCCTGACCGGCCTTGACATCGCCCGTCGCAAGCGGACGGATCTGGCTGTACTCGTCTGTGTTGGTTACAATCATCGGCGTTGTCAGCTTGTAGCCTGCCTTTTTGATTGCTTCCATATCAAAGGATACCAGAAGATCGCCCTTCTTCACCGTGTCGCCAGTCTTGACGTGCGCCTCGAAATACTGACCGTTCAGCTCGACGGTATCAATACCGATATGGAGAAGGATCTCCGTGCCCTGATCGGTCGTCATGCCAACCGCATGTTTTGTATCGAAAACGAGATCGATCTGACCGTCAGCCGGTGCATAGAGCTTGCCTTCGGATGGTTCGATCGCTACGCCGTCGCCCATCCCGCAGGAAGCAAATGCCTCATCTTCCACTTCGTTCATCAGCAGCATGCGGCCGTTCATATGCGCACCGTATACGGCATCTTCTTTCTTCGGCGCTGCCGGTTCCGGTGCTGCCGGCGCCGGTGCCTGTTCCGGCTCCGGCTGTGAGCCCATGATATCCGCTTCGTTTATCTCACCGGCACGTACGGCATCCACGAATTCCTCAAAATTGGACTTGATAATGGATACCTGCGGGCCGTAAATTACCTGCGCCGCATTGCCCTTGAGCACAACACCCGACGCGCCGGATGCCTTGAGAATCTGCTGGTCGACCTTGCTGCCGTCTACCAGAGTCAGTCTCAGACGGGTCGCGCAGTTATCAATCTCCGTTACGTTGTCCGTACCGCCGATGCCTCTCAGAATCATCGCGGATTTCTCATCATAAGCCTTGGACTGTGCAGCCTTCTTGCCGCCGGCAACACCGACGCCGGTAGCCTTTCTGTACTCGTCCTTGGTTACCAGATGCATTTCCTGATCATCATCCTCACGGCCCGGTGTCTTCAGATCCTTCTTGAGGATGAAAGCACGGAACACGAAGAAGTACAGGACAAAATATGCCGCAAATACCGGCAGTGCCATCATCCAGTTCGATTTCGCCTGTCCCGGCAGAACACCGTACAGGATGAAGTCGATGAGACCGCAGGAGAATGTCGTACCTACGCAGATCTGCAGAATGTGGCAGATCATGAAGGAAAGTCCTGCAAACAGCACATGGATCACGAAAAGCATTGGAGCGAGGAACAGGAATGTGAACTCGATCGGCTCCGTGATACCGGTCAGGAAAGATGTCAGTGCAACAGAGAACAGCAGGGAACCTGCTTCTTTTCTCTTCTCCGGCTTAGCGCAGCTGTACATGGCCAGTGCGGCACCCGGAAGACCTGCCATCATGAACGGATACTTACCGGTCAGGAAACGGCATGCATCAACTGAGAAATGTGTACAGGTCGGATCAGCCAGCTGTGCGAAGAAAATGTTCTGCGCACCGTAGACCATCTCGCCCTGAATCTCCATCTGTCCGCCGACACCTGTCTGCCAGAACGGAAGATAGAAAATATGATGCAGACCGAACGGAATCAGCGCACGCTCGATACAGCCGTACAGGAAAGTACCGAAATAGCCGGACGCCTGTACAACATTGCCCAGCGCGTAGATACCTGTCTGTACAATCGGCCATAAGAAATACATGATGAAACCGAACAGAATACCGAATACCATGCTGACAATCGGCACGAAACGCGTTCCCGCAAAGAACGACAGTGCCGATGGCAGCTGCTGTTTATAGAAGCGGTTGCACAGTGCTGCGGTCACAAGACCGGCGATAATACCGCCGAACACACCCATCGAAAGTGTCTGAATACCGAGCACACTTGTAATCGCACCGCTCTTGACGCTGTCCGAAATCTCACCGTCTACGATGGAACCGTCCAGCGTGAGCATTACATTGATCGTCTTCAGCATGATCAGATAGAAGATTGCAGAAGACAGGACAGCGACACCCTTCTCCTTCTTCGCCATGCCGAGAGCTACCGCCAACGCGAAAATCAGTGCCAGGTTATCGAAAATCGCACTGCCCGCATTGGAAAAAATCATCATAAGTCCGTAGAGGAATGTTCCCTGATGCAGAACATTTTCCAGTCCATACGTCGCAATCGTCGTCGCGTTCGTAAAAGAACTTCCGATACCGAGAAGCACTCCGGCGAACGGGAGGATCGCGATCGGCAGGAACAGGGACTTACCAATCTGCTGCGCTACGGCAAAGGCTTTGCTGCCGGCGCTTTCCCCGTTTTTTTCTTTCTTAGCCATATCATAACTCTCCCATAAATACTTTACTGTGGCACACCGGCGCCGCGGCAAAAAAAAGGCCCGATCTTTCGCTGTCACAAGATCTGGTCGGTTTTCCTGCAAAGGCGGCATTCCGGGATGCTCCGCTGCAAAATCGGTATAAATGTATCATCTGCCGCATTTACTGTCAAATGCAAATTGCATTTAATTCAGGACGTTTTAAAAAAAATACGCGCAAACGCCGCAAAACAAAGGTTTTATTTCTCAATAATACAACGCGGGGGCAGATTTTTCTTGACAGCGCATCGGAAAAGGTGCATATTGTTGTTTAGTCAACAATTTAAATATTACCGATCCGGAAAGGTAAACCATGAATGAAAGATATGAAAAATTCACGCTGAATATTGCGCAGATTTATTTCAATATCCAGCGCATCAAGGCCGATGAGATGAAAGAATACGGACTGACAGCACGCCATGTCAACTGCCTGTATTTTCTGTATCAGCACGATGACGGTGTTTCCATCAACCAGATGGTGCAGGAAATGGGCGAAGACAAGGCCGCGGTGTCCCGCGCGCTGCAGGCGTTAAAGGAAAAGGGGCTTGTCAGTCAGGAAGACGGCGGCACCCGCAAATATAAAAACCGTCTTTTTCTGACGGAGGAAGGCCGCCGCGTGGCCGGCGGTACGGAGCGCAAAATCGCCGCTGCCGTCGACTATACCGGCAAGGACCTGACCGAAGAGGAGCGATCGCAGTTTTACGACACGCTTTCCCTGATTGCTGCCAATCTGTCCGAATACATGCACAATCTCAGAGCCAGAACCAGAAAATCGGAGGACTGATCCCATGCAGCCATTACGTACTGTCTACTGCCGCGCCTACCAGAAGGCGCTGCGTCTTGCTCTGCCGCTGCTTCCCTACCGGAAGCCGCAGATTCTCAGGAAACCATCAGAAGTCGCCGGCATTTACCGGCAGAAACAGATCGGCAGCGTCATGCTTGTCACGGATGCCGGCATACGGCAGTCCGGCCTGACCCGCTCGCTGGAAGAAGCATTTGCCAGGGCGCGGATCCGCTGCTGCGTTTTCGACCGCACCGTGCCGAATCCGACGACCAAGGTGATCGCCGAGGCGGTCCGGATGTTCAGGGCAAATGGATGCGGCGGCCTGATCGGCTTCGGCGGCGGCTCCTCCATGGATACGGCCAAGGCGGTCGGCGCGCAGATCGCGCAGCCGCATAAATCGCTCTCCGACATGGCCGGTATCCTGAAGGTGCACCGTGCGATTCCGCTGCTGACAGCGGTGCCGACCACCGCCGGCACCGGCTCGGAGACGACGCTGGCCGCTGTCGTCACCGATTCCCGCACCCGGCACAAATACGCCATCAATGATTTCCCGCTGATCCCGCACTATGTGCTGCTGGATCCGGAAATGACGCTGCACCTGCCGGCATCGCTCACCGCGACAACCGGTATGGATGCACTCACACATGCGGTTGAAGCCTATATCGGCAAATCGACAACCCATGAGACAAGGCGTGAAGCCGAGGAAGCCGTCCGGCTGATTTTTAAAAATCTCGAAAAAGCATACCGCAGCGGCAGCGACCGCCGCGCACGCGCCGGCATGGCCAAAGCGGCTTTCCTGGCCGGCGACGCTTTTTCGCAGTCCTATGTCGGCTACGTCCACGCCGTGGCACACAGCCTGGGCGGAAAATACAACATCGCCCACGGGCTGGCCAACGCCGTGATTCTGCCTTATGTGCTGGCCGATTACGGCGATACCATCAGCCGTAAACTGGCAAGGCTCGCCCGTGTCGCCGGCGTCGCCGACAGAAAGGTGACTGACCGCACGGCCGCCGCTTTATTTATAGAAGCAATCCGCGGCATGAACCGGCGAATGCATATTCCGGAGAAACTGGATGGCATTAAGCGGGAAGACATCCCGCAGCTGTCCGCCTATGCCGATGCGGAAGCCAATCCGCTCTACCCGGTACCGGCCGAATGGAACCGCAAAGAACTCGAACGCGTCTACTATCAGGTTATGAAACTATAAATAGAAAGGATTTCCTATGAATAATCAGACTATCGCCGCCATCGTCGCTGCGCAGCGCGCTTACTTCAATTCCGGTGAGACACTGCCGTACAAAACGCGCCGCAATGCTCTCCTGCGACTGCGGCGCATGATCCACCAGAATGAGAGCGCCATCAACCATGCGCTGCACGAGGACCTCGGCAAAAGTCCGGAGGAATGCTACATGTGCGAAACCGGCCTGACACTGACCGAGATCAGCCACATGCTCCGCCACCTCGAATTTTACATGCACGGGCGCACTGTGCCGACACCGCTGGCGCAGTTTGCCTCGCACAGCTATGTTTCCCCGTCGCCTTACGGCACGGTTCTGATCATAAGCCCGTGGAACTACCCGTTTCTGCTGACCATTGCCCCGCTTGTCGATGCGCTGGCAGCCGGCAATACGGCCGTTGTCAAGCCAAGCGCCTACGCGCCGGCCACGAGCGCCCTGCTGAACCGCCTGCTCTCCCGGACATTTCCGCCGGAGCTTGTGAAGGTTGTCACCGGCGGCCGCCAGGAAAACACCGGCCTGCTCGAGCAGAAATGGGACATGATTTTCTTTACCGGTTCGCAGAATGTCGGCCGGGAGGTGCTCCGCCATGCCGCGGAGAATCTGACTCCCTCCGTGCTGGAACTCGGCGGCAAATCTCCCTGCATCGTCGATGAGACGGCCAACCTGAAACTTGCGGCGCGCCGCATCGTCTGGGGCAAGTTTCTCAACTGCGGACAGACCTGTGTGGCACCCGACTATATTCTGGTGCAGGAAAACGTAAAAGATCAGCTTCTGCAGTACCTGGCGGCGGAGGTCACCCGCCAGTTCGGCAGCGACCCGCTGCACAATCCGTATTACGGTAAAATTATCAATCAGAAGCATTTCAACAGGATCTGCGCCCTGATCGACCCGGATAAGGTGGTCTTCGGCGGCGGATGCGACCCGGCGGCACTGAAAATCGCGCCGACCGTCATGGACGGCGTCACCGGAGCAGATGCCGTTATGGGCGAGGAAATTTTCGGTCCGGTACTGCCTGTTCTGACTTTTCATGACATCCGGGAGATCCCGCGGCAGCTGGCGGACAAACCGAAACCGC
>OMWM01000038.1 GCA_900314775.1 uncultured Eubacteriales bacterium
CTCACGGTGAACACCCTTGCCTTCGGCTATGTCCTTCCCACTACCGGGCGGACTCCGGACTTGCACCGGCTAGAAACGTGCGCCGCCAGGCGCACATAACAAAAAAGGAGAAGTCCAGCCGGACTTCTCCTTTTTTAGAACATATGTTCTTATAGTGGTTTTTTTGATGGCATACCTGCTTTTCGCGGGTATCGCTTCGGTGTATCTTTGATTTTATGAATTTTGAGCAGCGTCCGCGCATATTCTGTATCCGGCAGCATAAAAGATATGCTGTCGTGCTCGCCAAGTGCTCCGCCGAGCATCCCAAGTGCTCGTTTGGCCTGCTCAGTCTCCTGCTCAGCGTCACCTGCCTTATAAGCCACAAAGCAGCCGCCCGTTTTTACAAACGGAAGACAATATTCCAGAAGTACAGGCAGAGAAGCAACTGCTCTTGATACACACAGATCATACTGCTGCCGATACAGATCGTTATGCGCCGCATCCTCTGCACGGCTGTGTACGGCTTCAATATCCGTAAGTTCCAGTGCTTCGATGACCTCATTCAGAAATCCAACTCGCTTTGCCAGTGAATCCAGCAGCGTAATTTTCAGATCAGGAAACACGATTTTAAGCGGAATTCCCGGAAATCCTGCACCGGTGCCTACATCTATAACACGCATACCGCTTTCCGGCTTAAATGCTCTGACAAGCGAAAGACTGTCGATAAAATGCTTATCAATGACTTCTTCCGGCTGCGTTATTGAAGTCAGGTTCATTACTTTGTTTTTCTCGCAAAGAAGGTCGTAATATTGTGAAAACTGGTCGATCTGATGGCTATTCAGCTCAATATCCAGCATTTTCATCTTATTTCTGAGATTATCGCCTGATATCATCGTTTTTCTTTAATTTCCTTCCTTATTCTGCTTTGCCTTCATGGCATTATACTGCGTCACATAGATAAGCAGAACGGTAACGTCCGCCGGTGTCACGCCGCCTATTCTCGATGCCTGCCCTATACTGTGCGGCCGGAATTCAGCAAGTTTCTGCTGTGCCTCCAGGCGCAGACCCTGAATCTGATTATAATCGATTTCATCCGGAATCACCTTTGATTCCATTTTTCTGAAATTTTCAACCTGCCGCAACTGCCTTTTGATATAGCCCTCATATTTAATCTCGATCTCGACCTGCTCGGTAACTTCCGCGGACAGAGCAGGACGGTCCGGGTCGAGCATGCCCAGCACATCATAGCCGAGCTCAGGTCTGCGTATCAGTTCACCGAGCGTTGTACCGGTTCTGAGCGGCTCACTGCCGTGCTCTTTGAGAAAATTCTGCACCGATGCACCGGCACCGATCGTCACCGAATTTACCCGTTCGATTTCCTTGCGGATCTGCTCTTCTTTCTGCAGAAGGTGCTCATAACGTTCATCGCTGATCAGACCGATGCTGTGTCCGATGCCCGTCAGCCGCTGATCCGCATTGTCCTGTCTGAGCAGAAGTCTGTATTCTGCCCTCGATGTCATCATACGATACGGCTCACGGATGTCTTTTGTCACAAGATCATCGATCAGTACACCGATATATCCTTCGGAACGCTTGATAATCACGGGTTCTCTGCCCTGAACATACATGGCTGCATTGATGCCGGCAATCAGGCCCTGCGCCGCTGCCTCCTCGTAGCCGGAACTGCCGTTGAACTGGCCGCCGCTGAAGAGACCATGAATCGCCTTGAATTCAAGCGTGGATTTCAGCTGACGCGCCGGAATGCAGTCATACTCGATCGCATAGGCATTGCGCACGATTCTGGCATGTTCAAGTCCCGGGACCGTGTGATACATTCTGTACTGAACGTCCTCCGGCAGAGAACTGGACATCCCGTCGATATACATCTCGTTTGTGTAATTGCCCTCCGGTTCGATAAAAACCTGATGGCGCGTTTTATCCGCAAAACGGACAGCTTTGTCCTCTATAGAAGGGCAGTAACGCGGGCCGGTTCCCTCGATGACACCCGCATAAATAGGAGAACGGTCAAGATTTTCCCGGATGATTTCGTGCGTCTGCTCATTCGTATAGGTCAGCCAGCAGGGAACCTGTTCCTTCTGTACAGACTCGGGATCCGTCGTAAAGGAAAACGGCACGATCTTCCTGTCGCCGTACTGCGGCTTCAGCTTTGAAAAGTCTATTGTCCTCTTATCCATTCTGGCCGGTGTGCCGGTCTTGAAACGAACCAGTTCGATACCGTGATTTCGGAGGCCTTCTGAGAGACTGTTTGCCGCCTTCAGACCATTCGGTCCCGTGTAGGTGATCGATTCTCCGCACAGACATCTCGCCTTGAGATACGTTCCCGTCGCAATCACGACAGACTTGCAGGGATAAATTCCACCGGTAATTGTCTTCACACCGGTGATGCGGTCATTTTCCGTCACGATATCGACAATCTCCGTCTGCTTCAGCGTCAGATTTTCCTGATTTTCCAGCGTCTGGCGCATCCGCATGCTGTAAGCTGCCTTATCTGCCTGCGCTCGCAGCGAGTGGACAGCCGGTCCCTTGGAACTGTTAAGCATCTTGGACTGAATGAAGGTCTTATCGATATTAACACCCATCTCACCGCCAAGTGCATCGATCTCCCTGACCAGATGGCCTTTGGAACTGCCGCCGATATTCGGGTTGCACGGCATCATCGCCACGCTTTCAATACTGATTGTAAAAATAATAGTCTGCAGCCCCAGCCGTGCACAGGCAAGTGCCGCCTCACAGCCGGCATGGCCGGCTCCGATCACGGCAACATCATAGGGTTCATATGTGAATTCCATCTGCGATACTCCTATTTTCCGACACAAAAATCGCTGAAAATTCTGTCTGCCACGTCATCCTGCACCGATTCACCGGTGACAAGACCCAGCTGCTGATATGCCGCTGTAAGGTCAATAGACAGAAAATCTTCCGGCATCTTATCGTCTATACTCTTTCTGACCATCTTCATGCTCTCGAGCGCATCCCGTATAGCCGCCTTCTGCCGGGCATTGGTAATCACTATCTCATCATTATACAATACATCGCCGCTGAAAAACATGTCTTTGACGATCTTTGCAAGTTCATCCATACCGCTGCCGTATTTTGCAGAAATGCTGACTATCGGTGCGTCTGTCACCTGCCGGATCATCTGCGCGCCGGTTTTCTCCTCCAGATCTGATTTATTGAGGAGAACAATGACCTTCTTATCCTTCACAAGATCAAGAATCTCCAGATCGTCCTTTTCCAGCTGACGGGAACTGTCGGCCACAAACAGCACAAGCTCCGCATCTTCCGCATACCGTCTTGCACGGTCGACACCGATTTTCTCAATCGTATCGTCTGTATCGCGGATGCCTGCCGTATCTATGATATTGAGCAGAATACCGTTCAGAGACATCGTCTCCTCCAGTGTATCCCTGGTTGTACCCGGTATGTCGGTGACTATTGCACGGTTTTCGCCGAGCAGACGGTTCATAACCGATGATTTTCCGACATTCGGCCGTCCGACAATGACGGTCCGTATGCCTTCTGTAATAAGGCGTCCGTTTTCTGAGGAAGCAAGAAGCTTTTCAAGTTCCTCGATAAATCCGTCCACCTGCGGGGTGATTGTCTCCGTCAGATTTCCATTGTCAAAATGTTCCGGGTCGTCGAGCAGTGCCTCGATCGAAGCGACCACACCGAGTATATCATGCCGCAGCGAATTGATTTTATCACGGATGCTGCCGCGCAGCTGTTTTTCAGAGCAGGAGAGAGCCATTTTATTTTTCGCCCCGATGACATCGATCACCGCCTCTGCCTGTGACATATCAATTCTGCCGTTCAGAAAGGCTCTCTTGGTAAATTCGCCTGGTTCGGCCGGTCTTGCCCCGCTGCGAAGCAGAAGATCGAGGATCGTCTTCATGACCACCACGCCGCCGTGGCAGTCGATCTCCACCACATCTTCCCTTGTATAAGTGTGCGGTGCCCGCATGACCAGAACAAGGACTTCGTCAATCAGTTCTTCCCCGTCATAGATATAACCGTAATTGGCTGTATAAGAAGGTACGTCATCCAGCTTCTTCCTACCGGAGACGCTCCGATACACTTTATCTGCAATCTCGACGGCCTGCGGTCCGCTCATCCGCACAATGCCGATGCCGGAGCTGGTCAGGCCTGATGAAATAGCCGCTATCGTATCTGATTCATACATAGTAAACTCCCAACATATTCAAAAAGTGCGCACTGCTTATATGCCAGTGCGCACCATTTCATTGCTGTCTTCGTGCAGATTCCGGTTATTCTGCGTTATTGCCGTCAGACGTAACACTGACTGCCGGTTCAGCAGCTGCCGGTTTTGCCTGCGCGGCTGTATTAACTGATGAAGCTGCCGTATTTGCTGCCGAAGATGCCGTATTTACAGCCGATGCTGCCGTGTTTGCAGCTGAAGCTTCTGTATTTGCAGCCATCTCAGCGGCGTTTTCCGCTGCCTGCTGTGCAGCATTCTCTGCGGCCGTTTCCTCATTTCTGAGGTTATCCCTGTCCGCATTTCTCTCTGCACCGCGTCCGGCATTTCTGCGATCCTGCCGGCGGCCGTTATAACGATTGTATCCGCCGCGTCCGCCGCCTGTCCGCTTGCCTCTGTATTCCTTCTTGAGCGTTACGACAACCTTGCGATAAGGCTCATCGCCCTCGCTGTGTGTCTCGACAAAACGGTCATTCTGCAGTGCGGAATGAATAATCCGGCGCTCATATGGATTCATCGGCTCGAGAACAACTGACTTTCTGGTTCTCTTTACCTTATAGGCAATATTTCTTGCCAGATTTTCCAGTGTGGCGCGTCTGCGTTCACGGTAATTCTCCGTATCCAGCTTGATCCGGATATACGCTTCACTCTTCTTATTGACTACAAGATTGATAATGTACTGCAGTGCGTCGAGCGTCTGCCCCCTCTTGCCGATCAGAAGGCCCATATTCTCGCCCTTCACATCGATATTCATGCAGCGTTCCTGTTCGTCAAAATCAATAGTAAAAGAGGCATCCTGCATATTCATGGCATCAAAAAGCTTGCGGAGAAATTCCTCTGTCTCCGGCACGATGTTCGGATTTACAGGCTTTGCCTGCTTTTCCTCTTTCTCCTCTGCCGGCTGCGCCGGTGCATGTTCTGCCTGTTTTGCTTTCATCAGGGCAGGAGCTGGTTTTGCAGAAACCGGTTTCTCTGCTGCGGCATTTTGCTGCGGCATTTTCTCCGGTGCTGCGGCCTGCTTATCATGCGCTTTTCTTGCCTGCTTTGCCTCATCTGTCTTTCCGTTATTATTAGCGGCAGCCCCTGTATTTTTCATGGCTGCATCATTTCTGCGGGCAGATCTTGCCGCATTCTCATTCCGGCGTGGAGCCGGCTTTGCGGATTTTCTGTCCGTACGGGCGGAGCGGTTCTGCTTATCTGTGCTGAATTCTCTGTCCGCCTTTTCATTTTCCTTACGTAAATTATCAAAGGTCTTTCCGATCATTTCGGAACTGTCAAACTTCCAGGATTCGTCGGTGTCTTCTTTCTTTCTTACACGGATGATCGCCGGCTTACTGCCGATAAAGCCCAGAAATCCTGCGCTTCCTGTAGAAACTACTTCATATTCAAGCTTGTCACTTGTCGTTTTCAGTTCAACGGCGGCATTGGTCAATGCCTCATTTACCGTCTTACCCTTGACTTCGATAAAATCCATAAAACGATCCTCCAACAAGATCACTCGTCACGCTTATTGATCATATGAGCATATCCGGAAATGGATTTCTTGTTCTTCTGTTTGCTGTCCGTAACAGTTTTCTTTCCGGAACCTGACGAAGTGCCCCCGCCAGCAGATGAATGATTGCTGTTGTTATTCTTCCTGCTGTTGTTATTGTTATTGCTGCGGCTGCTGCTGCTGCCGCTCTTCTTATTCTGTGCGGCACTGCCTTTATTCTGTCCGGCGGTGCTTTCCTTGCTGTCCAGATAGCTGACCGTCTTGGCGCGATCAGATATCTTGCTGGTGCGCATCTGCGCATATGATTCCAGCTGCTTCTGCTGTTCTTGGCGCTTTGCCGCTTTCTCTGCGGCTTTTTCCTTATTCTTCTCGATCAGTTCTTCCGCATCGATATGGCTGAACTTGTCAATGAAAATATAGATGATGGTTCTGAATGTCGCGCTGGCTACCCAGTATACGCCGATACCGGTAGGGAGTGTAATACAGAAGAACACTGACATAAGCGGCATCGTATAATTCATCATCTTCATGCTGCTGCCCATGGAAGAGTTCGCGATCTCCTCAGACTGCTGCGCAGCATTCTTCTGGGTTACCTTATAACTCCAGAACTGTGTGAGACCGGCGAGAAGCGGGATCAGAATACCCGGGAAAATACCCCAGAAACCATTGCCGAGCGTCGTCGGCGTATCTGCGATATTGAGTCCGCCCGGAAGCGAATTCATATGGACAATCTGCGATGCATAGGTATTGATGGCATCCACAACACTGGCACTGGATGAAAACGCATCTTTGAGCGTATCCCAGCCCGTGCTCTTGATCAGGTAAAGTACATCAACAACCTTATTGGAATTGGTAATATCAAAATCCGTTACCTTCAGATTCATGGAACTGATAATGTCGTTCATGATATCGCCGGCACCGGATGTGTTCATGATCGGTTCTGCAATTTTAAGATAGACATCTTTAACCGGCTTTACATAGGCCGGTACATTGTAGATAACACGGTACAGTGCAAACAGAATAGGAAACTGAATGAGAAGCGGAAGACATCCGCTTGCCGGACTGGCACCGTACTTGTCATAGACTGCCTGCGTCTCTGCCTGCTGCATCCGCATCGATTTCTCGTCACGCTTTCCTGCGTATTTCTTCTGAATCTTATTCAGCTCAGGCTGCATGACCTTCTGAAGCTTCGTGAACTTCTGCTGTCTGAATGTGAGAGGCATCAGAAGCAGATTGACAACCAATGTGAACAGAACAATTGTCAGTCCTACATTCTCAATACCGAATATCTCCAGAAATCGATAGATATAGTTCATGATATAACCAAGCAGAATAGCGAAAGGTTTAAGTATTCCGCCCTGCTGTGTTAAGACCAGTATATCCAAGGCTTTTTCTCCTCCTAATCAAGGGACGGGATCATAGCCGCCCTTTCTGAATGGATGGCATCGCAGAATTCTTCTGATCGCCAGGTACGATCCCTTAAGCGCACCATACTTCTTAATTGCAATAATTGCATACTCGGAACAGGTCGGGATATAGATACAATGAAACCTGCCATCCTTATAAGGCGAAATGTATTTACGATAAAATCTGATAGCAGCAATCAAAACTTTACTCATAAATCATCACTTCTTCTGATCTCAGTTGCTTTCTGCTTCGCCTTTTAATATTCCGTGGCGTCCTGCCAGTTCCAGCAGCGACCGTTCAACATCATGGTAACCGGCATCTTTACACCTGACTCTGGCCACCACAACAATATCGTGACCGGGCTGCAGACTGTCCTCATGCAGTCTGTAACTCTCCCTGATCAGACGAGTCAGGTGATGCCGTACAACACTGTTGCCAACTTTCCTGCTCACGGAAATTCCGATTCTGTTTCTTCCTGTTCCGTTCTCCAGGACGTACATAACCAGATAGTGATCGGCAATGGAACTGCCTCTTCGGTAAACCGTCCTGAAATCGTTGTTCTTTCTGATTTTTTCCATAAATAATAATAAGATAAGGAATTCCTTATCCCTTTCAATGAATCCAGAGAATGAAAAAGGCTACACAGTATGCAGCCTGGGCTCTCATAATTGATTATATTGTCTTATTTGCAGAAAATCAGGCAGAAAGAACTTTTCTTCCCTTAGCTCTTCTGGCAGCTAATACCTTTCTGCCATTGGCAGTGCTCATTCTCTTTCTGAAGCCATGAACCTTAGCTCTCTGTCTCTTCTTCGGCTGGAATGTCATCTTCATGCTAAACACCTCCTTGTCACCAGGCATGCTGTGATACATACCTATGTCATTTTATATTCAATCTCTTCTATTATAGTGACCGATCTACCTTCCGTCAAGTGAAAAAGCAAAAGAAATATCGTATTTATCGGACTTTTCGTATGCTTCGGGAGCGGATCGCGGTGGATAAATATCCACCGGCGCGGTGTCTTTTTTCCTGTTTTGTATCAAAATGTGTACATAAAGAGCCGTTATTTGAAAGTAAGAAAAATTTATACACCGTCTTTTCCACAATTTGGATAGATTGTAAATTCAGTGCCGAAGTTATCAACTATTTGTGGATAACTAGTGGATAACCGGTGTTTAACATTGTATTCAGCCTGTTTATCCACCATTTTATGCACTTTATGCACAGTGCATAACCTGATTTTTTTATTCACAGCCCGAATTCTGATCCGTCGTTTCCCGGGAAAAATGTGTATTTTAAATTCTTTTCATCCACAGGCGACATAAATGTTTTCATTTTATCCACCGGATAAATCCACCGGCCGTCTGAAAGTCAATAATCATTGTCAATCGGGCGCAAATGAGCTAAAATATTAATTAGTATGGTTAAAACAGAGGGAATGCAGTGAACAACGAAATTATCGAGAACTGGGACACAATTATCAAGAAAATGCAGGAGGATTATGACATTTCCAACCTTGCATTCAACACATGGATCAAACCTCTTTCTGTATACTCAATTACGGACAACACCGTTACCTTAGTGATCAACGACGATAATCTGATCCCGATGCGGGATTACATCAGGAAGAAGTACACTCTTCCATTCAAGCTTTCTATTTCCGAATACGTCGATCAGGTCTACGATATTCAGATCCTGACGAAGGGCGAAGTACAGCAGACGGGTCAGATTGCAGATACAGAAAAACAGCCGAAGCAGCCGGAGGTCAATACGCTGAACAAGACATTGAACTCCAGGTATACGTTTGACACCTTTGTCGTCGGCAAGAACAACGAGCTGGCACATGCCACGGCGCTTGCTGTAGCCTCCGATCCCGGAGAATACGGCAATCCTCTTTTTATTTACGGCGGTGTAGGTCTCGGCAAGACGCATCTGATGCAGTCGATCGCGCATTACGTGCTGCAGCAGAATCCGATGTACCGGATTATCTATACGACGACGGAGGGATTTTCCAGCGAACTGGTTGCCGCGATCAAGAACCGTACGCAGGAATCGTTCAAGGCGAGATACCGCAATATTGACATGCTGCTGATCGATGATATTCAGTTCATCGCAGGAAGAGACAGTACGATGGAGGAATTTTTCCATACCTTCAACGCCCTCTATGATAATAAGAAACAGATTGTGATTTCATCGGATAAGCCGCCGAAAGACATGGTTGGCATAGAAGAGAGACTGATTTCCCGTTTCAAAGCCGGCATTACCGTTGATATTCAGCCGCCGGATTTCGATACGCGTATCGCGATCCTGGCCAAGCGGGCGGAGCTCGAGAACATCCGCATCGACGATGCGTCTCTTCATTATATAGCAGAACACATTGTCTCCAATATCCGTGAGCTGGAGGGAGCGCTCAACCAGATCCGCAACTACGCGCGTCTCAAGAACATCGATACGGTCATCGACCTCGACTTTACGAAGGATGTTCTGCGCGACATGATCGAGCCTGATGAGAAGCCGGTGACACCGGATCTGATCATCGATGCCGTCTGCGAGCAGTATAATTACAAGATCACGCCGGAGGATATCAAGGGAACCAATAAGAGCCGTGATATTTCCTATCCAAGGCAGATCTGCATGTACCTGTGCAACAAATACACGGATCTTTCGCTGGCTTCGATCGGCCAGGCCCTCGGCAACAAGGACCACACGACCGTGCTGCACGGCAGCAAGAAGATCAAGGCAGATCTTGAGAAAGATGACCAGCTTCGCAATATGATCTCGGTGATCACGAAGAAGCTGAACCTGTAATTTGTATACACTATAATATAGAAGAAACTCTTTCGGTGCAATCCGCCATCGCCTGTGTATAAAGCGGTGAATGGATTGTGATTTGCCAGTTGATGGGCGGTGCATGGCGGCCGGACGGCTGCAGGCGGCGTTTGTCGGATAAATCCGGAAACGGTGGAAAACCTGCTGTTTATCCAACGGGTTTCCCGTACATTTTCACAGGCCTGTGAGGGGCTCAGCCCGCATACAGACGCGGATGCGGAGGTTATCAACATTAATCACAGCCCCAACAGCAACAACAACCTGTAATTATATATATATTTATGCATGAGCGCGCGTCAGGCGTAAGCAGAAAGGACATTTACCAACATGAAAATTTCAGCTTCCAAAAAAGATCTCCTGGACGGAGTTAATACCGTGATGAAGGCCGTGCCGGCCAGAGCGACCGCTCCGATTATGGAGTGCATTCTGATCGAAGCAGATTCACAGGGTATCCGTCTTACAGCCAATGATTCAGAGCTTGGTATTGAGACAAACATCAAGGGACTGATTCTGGAAGAAGGAACGGTTGCACTTGAGGCAAAGTTCTTCTCCGGTATTGTCCGCAGTCTGCCGGACAGTACAGTCAACATTGCAACGGATGCCAATTATATTACCAACATTACCTGCGACAAGGCGGTTTTCAATATTGCCGGCCGCTCCGGCATTGATTTTGTCGCACTGCCGGAAATCGAGAAGACCAATCATATCGTGATGTCGCAGTTTTCCCTGCGGGAGATCATCCGTCAGACGATCTTTTCCGTTGCGGCCAATGACAACAATCAGCTGATGGCCGGTGAATATTTCGAGATCAAGGGCGACAGACTCCGCGTGATCGCGCTGGATGGACAGCGTATCGCCATCCGCCGGATTGAACTGAATGAATCCTACGGGGATGTGAGCCTGATTGTACCGGGCAAGACGCTGCGTGAGATCATCAAGATCGTCACCGGTGAGATGGATGATAACATCGATCTCTATTTCACGGACAATCATATTCTGTTCGAGTTCGGCACCACGAAGGTCGTATCGCGCCTGATCGAGGGTGAATATTTCCGGATCGACCGGATGATTTCGAGCGATTACGATACGAGGATCACGGTTGACAAGAGAACATTTCAGAGCTGCATCGAGCGTGCCTCTCTCCTGATCAGCGAGAGCGACCGCCGTCCGATCATCATGGACATCACGGATGATGGTATGGAACTCAATATCCGTTCGACGATCGGCACGATGAACGAGACGATCGATATCGACAAAGAAGGACGGGATCTGAAGATCGGATTCAATCCGCAGTTTGTTAAGGATGCACTCAGTGTGATCGATGATGAGAATATCACGATCTATTTTACAAATTCAAAGGCACCGATCATCATCAAGGATGAGGAGCAGAGCTACGTTTATCTGGTTCTGCCGATTACATTCAGTGCCTGAGAGGAAAGCCGGCAGGTATGGAAGAATTCAGAATCAGAGATGAGTATATCAAGCTTGGCCAGCTGCTGAAGGCAGCCGGCCTGGCGGAAAACGGTGCGGATGCCAAGATTGCCGTACAGGAAGGACAGGTAATGCTGAACGGCGAAGTCTGTACGATGCGCGGCAGGAAGATCCGCCGGGGTGATGTGATCGAATTTGACGGCAGGACAGTCAAGGTAGTCTAAGGTGTTCAAGACGTGTATGTAAAGTCACTGGCACTGAATAATTTCAGAAATTACAGGCATATGGAGCTTCCATTGAGTCCCGGAATCAATATACTTTATGGTGACAATGCGCAGGGCAAGACAAATATTCTGGAAGCTTTATATTTATGTGCGACGACCAAATCGCACCGCGGCAGCAAGGACCGCGAGATGATCCGTTTCGGGACGGATGAAGCGCATATCCGCATGATTTATTCGAAGAAGCAAGTGGACCATAAGATTGACATGCACCTGCGGGCCGGCCGCGCGAAGGCTGCGGCGATCGATCAGGTGCCGATCCGCAGAGCCGGTGAGATCATGGGACAGGTTCACATGATCTGCTTTTCGCCGGAGGATCTTGCCATGATCAAGAACGGGCCGGCCATGCGCCGACGTTTTCTGGACATGGAGCTGTGTCAGCTGAGCAATGTCTATCTGCATGATCTGTCGGATTATAACAAGACGGTCAATCAGAGAAATAATCTTCTGCGGCAGATCAGCTTCAACCCTTCTCTGGCGGATACGCTGGATATCTGGGATGCGCAGCTGATCCATTACGGGCAGCGCGTGATCCGGGCGCGTGCGGAGTTCATCGATAAACTGAGCCGCTGGGTGACACCGCTGCACGGCAGACTTTCCGGCGGCAATGAGAAAATGGCCCTGCTTTACAAGCCGGATACGGCGGCGGAGGAGTTCGAGCAGAATCTGGCAGCGGCCAGAGACAATGACCTGCGTCTGAAGACCACCTCCAGAGGACCGCACCGGGACGATTTTATTTTTCAGATCAACGGCATCGATGTGCGCAGATTCGGGTCGCAGGGGCAGCAGAGAACGGCTGCACTCTCACTCAAGCTCTCTGAGATTGAACTTGTGCGGGAGACGATCGACGACGATCCGGTTCTGCTGCTGGATGATGTTTTTTCAGAACTGGATGCTTCCAGACAGAAGTATCTGATCGATTGCATAAGAGATGTCCAGACGGTTGTAACCTGTACCGGCATGGACGAATTCATAGATAACAGGCTTAGGATCGACTGCATTTACAATGTTGCAGCGGGCAGCATCACAAAACGGGAGGAATTGCATGAGTAACGGTTACAGTGCGAACCAGATTCAGGTGCTTGAAGGACTTGAAGCGGTCAGAAAAAGACCTGGTATGTACATTGACAGTACCTCGTCGCGCGGACTTCATCATCTTGTCTACGAGATCGTGGACAATTCGGTTGATGAGGCGCTGGCGGGCTACTGCACGGAGATCCGGGTTATTCTCAACAAAGATAATTCGGTGACCGTTATCGACAACGGGCGGGGTATTCCTGTCGGTATACAGGAAAAGCTCCACAAGCCGGCTGTGGAAGTTGTGTTTACGGTTCTGCATGCGGGCGGAAAATTCGATAGCGGCGTATACAAAGTATCCGGCGGTCTTCACGGTGTCGGTGCTTCCGTTGTCAATGCGCTTTCCAAACGGCTGGAGGTGCGCGTATGCGTGGACGGCTATGAGTATTCCGAGCATTTTGCCTATGGCAATGTGACGGAACCGCTTAAGAAGCTCGGTCCGACAGATAAGAGGGGAACCATGGTTACCTTCCTGCCGGATGATACCATTTTCGAGGAGACGGTTTTCGATTTCAATTATCTGAAGGTGCGTCTGCGCGAGATCGCCTTTCTAACGAAGGGCCTGAAGATCACGCTGGAGGATGACCGCGAGGACCCTGTATACAAAGAGTCTTTTCATTATGAGGGCGGCATCAGCGAGTATGTCCGTTTTCTGAACCGGTCCAAGACGACGCTGTACGACGACGTGATCTATTTTGAGGGCATGAAAAATGATGTGCTCGTCGAGGCTGCTTTCCAGCACAATGACGGCTACACCGAAAATGTATACAGTTTCGTCAATAACATCAATACCGTGGAGGGCGGCACGCATCTGGCCGGTCTCAAGAGCGCGCTGACGAAGACTTTTAATGATTTTGCGCGCAAGAATAAATTTATCAAGGACAACGAGGAACCGCTCAGCGGCGAGGATATCCGTGAGGGTCTGACGGCGATCGTCAGCATCAAGATCAAGGAGCCGCAGTTCGGCGGGCAGACCAAGAGAAAGCTCGGCAATTCCGAAGCCCGTGTGGCGGTGGACAGCATTGTCAGCGAGAAGCTCGGCATCTATCTTGAACAGAATCCGGCGATCGGGCGGATTATCGTGGAGAAATCGCTGGTTGCCAAGCGGGCAAGAAGTGCGGCGCGCAAGGCAAGGGAGCTCGCGCACAGAAAGAGTGCGCTCGATTCGATGAGTCTGCCGGGCAAGCTGGCGGACTGCTCGGATAAGAATCCGGAAAACTGCGAGATCTATATCGTCGAGGGAGATTCCGCCGGCGGTTCTGCGAAGACAGCCCGTTCCAGGGCGACGCAGGCGATTCTGCCGCTGCGAGGCAAGATCCTGAATGTCGAGAAGGCAAGAGATGACAAGATTCTCGAAAATGCCGAGATTCAGGCGATGATTACCGCCTTCGGCACGGGTGTCCGGGACGAATTCGATATCAGCAAGCTTCGTTACAACAAGATTATCATCATGACCGATGCCGATGTCGACGGCGCCCATATCAGTACGCTGCTGCTGACATTTTTCTATCGGTTCATGCCGGACCTGATCCGCGAAGGACATGTTTATCTGGCAAAACCGCCGCTCTACAAGATAGAGAAGAACAAGAAGGTCTGGTATGCATACAGTGATGACGAGCTGAATTCGATCATCACGGAGATCGGACGTGATCAGAACAACAAGATTCAGCGCTACAAAGGTCTCGGCGAGATGGATGCCGAGCAGCTCTGGGAGACAACCATGGATCCGGAAAAGAGAATTCTGCTGCGGGTGACGATGGATGAGGATGACAAGCTCGACATCGACAATACCTTCAGCATTCTGATGGGCGACAAGGTCGAACCGAGGCGCGAATTCATAGAGAAAAATGCAAAATATGTTCAGAATCTTGATATCTGAGCAGAGCACGGGAGGAGGAGAAATCAATGGATGATCAGAGCCATATCTTTGATAAAGTCGATGAAGTCGATCTGAAAGAACGTATGAAGACGTTCTACATCGACTATGCGATGAGTGTTATTGCATCCCGTGCGCTTCCGGATGTGCGAGACGGTCTGAAGCCGGTTCAGCGAAGAATTTTATACGCGATGATTGAGCTGGGCAACGGGCCGGACAAGCCGCATCGTAAATGTGCCCGTATCGTCGGTGATACAATGGGTAAATTTCATCCGCATGGTGATTCTTCCATCTACGGTGCTCTCGTAAATATGGCGCAGGATTGGTCGATGCGCTACCCGCTCGTTGACGGACACGGCAACTTCGGTTCGGTCGACGGCGACGGCGCGGCCGCCATGCGATATACAGAAGCAAGACTCAGCCGCATTTCCATGGAGATGATGTCTGACATCAATAAAGATACCGTCGATTTCGTACCAAACTTCGACGAGACGGAAGACGAGCCGGTTGTTCTGCCGGCGCGTTTTCCGAATCTCCTTGTCAATGGTACAACCGGTATTGCGGTCGGCATGGCTACCAATATTCCGCCTCACAACCTTCGTGAGACGATCGATGCGGTTGTGAAGATTATTGACAACCGGATCGAGGAAGACCGCGACACAGACATCGAAGAAGTCATGAAGATCATCAAAGGACCTGATTTTCCGACAGGTGCGATGATCATGGGACGGCGCGGCATCAATGAGGCATACAGAACGGGACGCGGCAAGATCAAGGTCAGAGCCGTGACCGATATTGAGACGACATCGAACGGCCGTCAGAGAATTATCGTGACCGAGCTGCCTTTCCTTGTCAACAAGGCCCGCCTGATTGAGAAGATCGCGGATCTTGTCAAGGACAAGAAGATCGAAGGCATCAGCGATCTGCGCGATGAATCCAGCCGTGAGGGCATGCGGATTGTCATCGAGATCAGAAAGAATGCCAACGCCAATGTTGTGCTCAATCTTCTTTTCAAGCATACGCAGTTGCAGGATACTTTCGGCGTCAACATGCTTGCGCTGGTCGACAATCAGCCGAAGGTTCTGAATCTTCTCGAGATGCTGACGTATTACCTGAAGCATCAGGAAGATGTCGTCACGAGAAGAACGAAATATGATCTCAACAAAGCACAGGAGCGTGCTCATATCCTGGAAGGTCTGCTGATCGCGCTGGATAATATCGATGAGGTAATCCGCATTATCCGCGGTTCCAAGACGGTAGCGCTGGCAAAACAGGGACTGATGGAGAAATTCGGTCTGACCGAGGTGCAGGCACAGGCGATTGTCGATATGCGTCTGCGCACACTGACAGGTCTGGAAAGAGAGAAGCTGCAGGCGGAATACGATGAATTGATGAAGAAGATCGAGGAGCTGACAGCGATTCTTGCCGACAAGAAGAAACTTCTCGGCGTTGTCCGGAAGGAACTGATCGAGATCCGCGACAAATACAGCGACGACCGCAGAACGAGCATCGGCATCGACGATGAAGAGATCACAACCGATGATATGATCAAGCGTGAAAATACCGTCTATGCACTGACGGAGCTTGGCTATATCAAACGTATGACGATGGATAATTTCCGCAGTCAGAACCGCGGCGGCCGCGGCATCAAGGGCATCACGAAGCTGGATAACGATAATATCCGCCGGATCATGATGGCCAATACACATGAATATATTCTTTTCTTCACGAATACGGGACGTGTTTTCAAGCTGAAGGGATATAACATTCCGGAGGCGTCGCGTACAGCGCGCGGCATTGCCCTGGTTAATCTCCTGCAGCTGGAGCCGAACGAATCCGTGAAGGTGATGATTCCGGTTGAAGACGGCGATGAGCTGGACAGCAAATATCTGATTATCGCCACGAAGAATGGCCTGATCAAGAAGACACCGCTGTCCGATTACAGCAATATCCGCAGAAACGGACTGATTGCGATTGTCATCCGCGACGGCGATGAACTGGTAGACGTGAAGCTGGCAGGCGACGAGGACAATATTTTCTTCGTCACGAAGAACGGCATGGGCATACGTTTCAGCATTGCAGATGTGCGCCCGACAGGCCGTGCTTCCTCCGGTGTCAGAGGCATGAACATCAGTGAAGACGATGAGGTCATCTCGATGATTACGGAAAATGAAGGCAGCCGCCTTCTGATGATTTGCGAAAACGGCTACGGCAAGCAGACCGATATGAGTGAATTCCATCTGCAGGGCCGTGCCGGCAAGGGTGTCCGGTATTACAAACTGATCAATAAGACAGGCTGTCTGGCGGGTGCGCATGGCGTATCGGAAGGCGACGAACTGATTATTATCACAAGCGATGGCATCATCATCCGGACGCCGATCGATTCGATTTCCGTTCAGGGGCGCAGTGCGTCCGGCGTCAAGCTCATTTCCCTAGATGAGGGATGTACGGTAGCCGGTTCCACCATCATGACGAGATACATGATTGAGGAAAATGAAGAGGCAGCCGTGGAGGAAGCCGAGAGCAGCAGTGCAGATGATGACGAACAGGACGAGGATGAGCAGAATCAGGACGGCGCCGAAGAGCCGGAAGATTCTGAATAATCCGCTGATCTGCGGCTTTTAACAGGAGGAACGATGAAAGCAGGTACAGGAAAACCGATCCTTTGGATTGTTATTCCGTGCTATAACGAAGAAGAGGTGTTGCCTGTCACAGCACCTCTTTTCCTCGGGCAGACGGAGAAAATGATTGCGTCCGGCAAAATTTCGGATAAGAGCCGGATTCTTT
>OMWM01000022.1:0-854 GCA_900314775.1 uncultured Eubacteriales bacterium
TCGCCGACACCGAGATAGCAAAGCTCGTCCACGGCACCGTTTCATTCGACAACGCATTGAACCGCCTGCAGAAAGAAGTCAATGCGTATCTGCAGCGATGACAAAAGAGCCTCTTCCGTCTGTCAGTATGGACGGAAGGGGCTCTTTTGGGGCGTATGGGGAAGGGATTCATGCGAGGAGGCTGTCCTGGTAGAGGGCGCGGAGATCTTCCCGCGTCGTGTCGATGATGGCGCCGTGGCTGTTCTTGCTGGCAAAGGCGTAGGGCACGTAGCGGTCGATTTCCTCTGTGGTGAAGGGTTCCTTTTTGCCAATCAGCGCGTCGATCATCGCATGGAATGCGGCGAGGTCGTGCTGGCCGGTCGCAGAGAGGATGGGGGCCGTGACGCCCGGGGCGCGGTGCTCGAGGAAGTCGAGATATGTGGCGAGCGTGAGCGCATTGGCGCGGCCGTGGTCGATGTGGCGGAAATATGTCAGCGAATATCCGAGCGCGTGGACGATGTTCGTCGCGGTGTGCGCGATGGCGATGCCGCCTGTGAGGGACGCGTAGAGCAGGCGCGTGCGGTCGTCCATCGTCAGCGTGCCATCTGCGAGGGCCGCCCGCGTCTCGGCGAACGCGCGGATTCCGCTTGCGGCCAGGGCGGAGATGAGCGGCGTGCGGCGCGCCGAGAGCATGCTCTCGATGTTGTGCGAGAGCGCGTCGAGCGCGGTGTTCACCGTCGTGCGATGCGGCAGCTGTGCTTGGTACTTCGGATCGAGCAGTGCGACTTGCGGAAAGAGCAGCGGCGTCGCGATGGAGCGCTTCGTCTGCGCCTCGTCATCGCTGAGAATGGCGTACGGCGTGACTTCGCTGCCGG
>OMWM01000022.1:915-27346 GCA_900314775.1 uncultured Eubacteriales bacterium
TGCCATCCGGTAGGCCTCGAAGAGCTGGTCGCGCGTGAGCGGTGAAGCGGCGAGGAGCGCGATGGCCTTGCCTGCGTCCATCGGCGATCCACCGCCGATGGCGATGACGAAGTCTGCGCCAGATTCTTTTGCGAGGCGTGCTCCTTCATAACACGTCGCGATGCCGGGGTTGCTCGGCACGGCGTCGTAGAGGACGTAAGGAATCTGGTGCTGCGCGAGTGCCGCGACGACGTCATCCTGCGCGCCATTCCGCTTGGCGGACGTGCGTCCGGTGACGATCATCGCTTTTTTTCCGCGTGCGAAGAGCGCGGCATGATGCGCGACGGCATCAGTTTCCAGGAAGACCTGGGTGGGCAGGGAAAAATGAATCGGTGACATGGAATCGCTCCTTTCGTGCTTCTCGTGCTTCGGCTGCTGCCTTGTGATTTGGATGTATGGCTCAAAGTGTACGGCCTGTATGACTGGATGTCAAATCAAAAAGAACGATTCGGGAATCTGCACAGAAATCATCGTGCAAGATTGTGCAGGCGTTCTTACAACAGGTCACATGTATACACACGAAGACAAAGTGCATGTCACAGGAAATGTGGTATGATAGATATATCTTTGTTTTTTCGGAGGTGACATTTATGGCAGTGACTTGTCAAGAGTTATTGCAAATCTTTGCAGCGCAAAAGTTGAAGCTTTGCGCTGGTGGAAGCGGCCTCGGGCATGCTGTGAGATGGTTCCACGCCATCGAATCCGTGGAGGATACGGAGTTTTTGCAGCCCGATGAAATCGTGTTCTTTACCGGCGTCTCGATCGGCGATGATGATGCGGCGTTCCAGGCGCTTTTGCGCGGCATTCTCATGCATCACGGCGCTGGCATTGTCGTGAATCTTGGAAAGTATATCCATGAGATTTCGGAGGCCGCCTGTGCTTTTGCGGAGGCAGAGGCGCTGCCTCTCTTTGTGCTGCCGTGGTCCGTCCGGCTCGGCGGCGTGACGCAGGCGCTCGCACTTCCTCTGAAAGAGGGCGCGAACGGACACAAGGCAGATCCGGATGATTTTCATCGTATCGGCCTGACCTTCGATGTTCTGTCCATCAATGACAGCACCAAGGGAAAATATCTGCACGCCAAGCTGATGGACCGCGTGACGGTTGAAGATATCTATCAGAACGGGGATATTTTCTATGCGACCTATACATTAAATCCGGAAGAGGAAGATCTGGACGAGAAGAGCAGCGAGGAGATGGTGCAGTATTACAAGGACATCCTCAAAGAGATCAGCACCAACTTCCAGAACGGAGAGCAGTACATGCATATGCTCGACGGCTACAAGGATCTGAATTCGCTGATCGTATACCTGAGCCAGTTCATGCGCATTTCCCCGGATGAGAAATACGAATACCTGAAGACGGATTCGCAGCGCCAGAGAAGCCTGATGTTTCTTGACGCGCTGATCAAGCAGAAAGAGACCATCAAATGGAATGCGGAGGTACAGGAGAAACTGTCCGACCGTTATAATAAATACTACAGAGAGCAGGTGCTCCGCCAGCAGCTGAAGGAGATTCAGGCAGAACTGAAGGCCGAAGAGGGCGATGACGGATCCGAAGAGGCTTCCGGTGAAGGCGGGAAGAAGAAAAAGGATTACCGTGCGCGCATCGAGGAGGCCGGCATGCCGGATAACATCCGCGAGGCGGCGCTCGAGGAAGTGAGCCGGCTGGAGGTTCTCGGCGAGGGCAGCGCCGAGGAGAGCGTGATCCGCAATTATCTTGATTTCATGCTCGCGCTGCCGTGGAAGAGAGAGCCGGTCGAGGACATCGATCTGGCGCAGGCACGCCGGATTCTGGATGAGGACCACTACGGCCTGGACAAGGTGAAGGAGAGAATCCTGCAGCACCTGGCCGTGATGAAGCTCAAGAACAACAACAAGGGTTCCATCCTTCTGCTCGTCGGCCCGCCTGGAACAGGCAAGACGAGCCTCGGCAAGAGCATTGCAAGAGCACTCGGCAGAAAATACATCCGTCTCAGCCTCGGCGGCATCCGCGATGAGTCCGAGATCCGCGGCCATCGCAGAACCTATGTCGGCGCGATGCCGGGCAGAATCCTGCAGGGAATCAAGACAGCAGGCACGACGAATCCGGTTATGGTGCTGGATGAGGTCGACAAGCTGATGACCGGCGGTTTTTCCGGCGATCCGGCAAGTGCGCTGCTGGAGGTGCTCGATCCGGAGCAGAACAATACATTTGAAGATCACTATCTTGATCTGCCGTATGATCTGTCGGATGTTTTCTTCATCGCGACGGCAAACAGTCTCGATACGATTCCGGGACCGCTGCTTGACCGTATGGAGATCATCGAGATCAACAGCTACACGGCAGACGAGAAGTTCCATATTGCAAAGGAGCATCTGATCGGCGAGGTGCTCGAGGAAGACGGCCTCACGGCAGACCAGATGCAGATTGAAGATGATGCGCTGCGGGCGATCATCGAAGACTATACGGCAGAGGCAGGTGTCCGCGGTCTCAAGAAGAGAATCGAGGAACTGGGACGCGTCGTTTCCGAGAAAATCGTCATGGGAGAAGCGGAAGGCCAGGTTGTCATCCGCAAAGAAGACCTCGAGGATATGCTCGGCAAGAAGGTTTCCCACCACGATGTCATCCTGAAGGACAATCCGCCGGGTGTTGTCACCGGTCTTGCATGGACGCCGGTCGGCGGCGAGATCCTTTTCATCGAGGCGACCGATATGCCGGGCAGCGGTCAGATCGTGCTGACGGGACAGCTGGGCGATGTGATGAAGGAATCGGCCAGAATTTCCATCAGTCTCCTGAAGTCGAGACTGCCTGTCAATGCCATTAATTTCAGCGAGCGGGATATTCACATTCATGTGCCGTCCGGCGCGGTATCGAAGGATGGCCCGTCTGCGGGCATCACGCTCTTTACCGCACTGGCGTCGCTGGTGACCGGCATCCGCGTGGATCCGCATCTGGCGATGACCGGCGAGATCACGCTGCGCGGCGCCGTTCTGCCGATCGGCGGCCTTAAAGAGAAGCTCCTCGGCGCGCAGAGAGCCGGCATCACGAAGGTACTGATTCCGAAGGAAAATGTCGAGGATCTGAAAGATCTGCCGAAGGAAGTGCTCGACCAGATCACGATCGTGCCGGTCAGCACAGCGGAGGATGTACTGCGTGAGGCGCTTGGCATCACGCTGCCGAGAATCAGCCATCCGCTCGTCAATCTGGACGGCTCCGGCGTTGTAAACGGAAACGCGGTGCACTGAGATAAAAGCAGGGCAGAGGCCCTGATGAGGGACCCGAAGGTTCGGAAGAACCCGAGGGTCCTTTTTTTATGAAAAGGCAAAGAAAAAACGAGGCGCCGGCTGAAGCACCTCGTTTTTTCTTTTTTTTGAGAGAGGATTGTTATGTATTTTGCTTTCTTTTGTATAAGGCTTTTCCTTACCTTATGCTGATACTATACACGAGAATTCTTAAAATCTCATGGTAATTTATTAAGAAAAAATAAAATAGTTCTTAGTATTTACAAAAGAGAGGGTGAATTATTTAATCCAGTACAATCCTCTCGCGGTTCAGCTTTCCCTGCGGAAAATAATGCGCCGGATGCGTTCCATATCAAGGCTGCGCCGCAGCGTATCGGCAAGCAGATCGAACTGCTTCTGTTCATAGAGGTCTGCATCCTGTGCCTGACCGGCAGTGTCCAGTCCGCTGCGGCGGGCCAGGGCATCGGCAAAGCGCTGGGTAAAGGCGGCCGTATCGAAGAGACCGTGCAGGTATGTCCCCATGGCGCCGTTTGCCACGCAGCCGTCCTCGTGTAAGGCACCGTCATCACTGCCGGCATCGCTGCCGGTGCGCAGGCGGCAGAAAGGCTGCCCGCCGGTGCGCACGCTTTCCCCCATATGAATCTCATAGCCCTTTACGGGAAGGCCGGTGAGAAAATCCGGTGCGCAGGCCGTTCCGGAGGATTCGCGTGTCGTTTTATCTGCGCGAAAAACGGTGTCGACCGGCAGCAGGCCGAGTCCCGCTTCGGTGCCGCCGCCTTCATTGCCGTCCGGGTCGGTGACGGTGCGGCCCATCATCTGGTAGCCGCCGCAGATGCCGACAACCGGTGTCCCCTGTGCATGCAGCGCCAGAATCCGGTCGGCAAATCCCGTGCGCCGCAGCCAGCGCAGGTCATCCAGCGTGTTTTTTGTGCCGGGCAGGATGATCAGGTCCGGCTTCTGCAGATGAAAATAATTGTCCACGTAGCGGACTGTCGTATTTTCCAGGCGCTCGAGCGGGGCGAAATCCGTGTAGTTGCTGATGCGCGGCAGGCGGATTACCGCGATATCGACCGTGCCGCTCCGGGCTTTCAGCGGGCTGGATGAAAGGCGCTCAGACAGCGAATCCTCTTCGTCGAGATCGATGTGCATCATCGGGACGGTCCCGAGTATCGGCACAGGGCAGTGCTGCGCAAAAAGATCGTAACCGGGCCTGAGCAGCTTCTCGTCGCCGCGGAATTTGTTAATGATCATGCCTTTGATGCGGGCTTTTTCTTCCTGGTCAAGCAGCGCCCAGGTGCCGAAGAGCTGGGCAAAAACGCCGCCGCGGTCGATATCGCCGACGAGCAGAACGGGCGCGTCCACCATTTTCGCAAGCCCCATGTTGACGATGTCATTTTCCTTCAGGTTGATTTCGGCCGGTGAGCCGGCGCCCTCGATGACAATGACGTCGAAGGCATCATCGAGTCTGCCGTAGGATTCCATAATCCGCGGCACAAATTCCGGCTTGCGGCGGTAATAGGCGGCGGCATCCATCGTGCCGACCGGGCGGCCGCCTGCGATGACCTGGCTGCCGCTGTCCGTCGTCGGCTTGAGCAGGATCGGGTTCATGTCGGCGGTCGGCCGGATGCCGGCGGCGTGCGCCTGCATGACCTGCGCGCGGCCCATCTCCAGCCCTTCGCTTGTGATATAGGAATTGAGCGCCATGTTCTGTGATTTGAAAGGAGCGCACTGATAGCCATCCTGGCTGAGAATCCGCAGGAGGCCCGCGGTGATCAGAGATTTCCCGGCACCGGACATGGTGCCCTGAATCATGATATTGTATGCCATTTTTTGTTTCCTTTACAGATAAAGATAAATCAGCAGCCGCAGCAGCATGAAAACGGCGGCGGCCAGCAGGGACGTGCCGTACATCAGGCGGTTGGCGCGGCGGATATCCTCCGTTTCCAGCGGCCGCAGGTCATCGCCGAGATACGGTTTCATGCGGCGGATGCCGCCGTAGCTGATCGGGCCGGCCAGCTGTACATGCAGCGCACCGGCACAGGCGGCCTCAGAGAGCGCCGAGTTCGGACTTTCGTGCTTGCGGCCGTCGCGCAGAGCCGTTTTCCAGGCACCGGCGGCGTCGTATCCGCACAGCAGCGAGGCGGCCGTCATAAACAGGACGGTAAGCCTTGAAGGAATCAGCCCGAAAAAGTCGTCAAGCTTAGCCGGTATGCGCCCGAAATGCAGATATTTCTCGTTTTTATAGCCGAACATCGAGTCCATCGTGTTGACGGCCTTGAAATAAATGCCGCCGACCGGTCCGAATACAAACAGGTAAAAGAGCGGTGCGATCTCGCCGTCCGAGGTGTTTTCCGCGATGGTCTCCACGGCGGCCCGGGCAACGCCCTCGCTGCTCAGCGCATCCGTGTCGCGGCCGACGATCATCGATACGGCGCGGCGTGCGGCGGGCAGATCATTTTCCCGCAGAGCACGGTATACGCGCATGCTCTCATCCCGCAGATCTTTTGCGGACAGCGTGCTCCAGGTAAGCAGCGCCATGACTGCAAGACGCGGCAGGCGGCCGGCAAGGCCGGCAAGCCAGATGAGCGCAAACGCACAGCCGGCGCTTGTGCCGGCAGTTATGATGTGGGTCAGCAGACCTTTTGCGGTCTGCCGGGCGGGCGGATCTTCCGGCTTTCGAAGATGTTTTTCCAGTGCCGCGGCGAGACGGCCCATCAGCCGCACCGGGTGCAGGGCAAAGCGCGGGTCGCCGAACAGGAAATCGAGGAGCACGCCCAGCAGAAGCGCCAGCAGGATATCGCAGCTGTCAAAGCCGAAAATCATCTGCTTTCCCTCACTTTTTCAATAACCAGCCGGAGCCTGTCCGTGATCTCGCCGTAACGGGCCGGATCGTGCGGCCGGCTGCAGTTCATGCAGGATTTGATCCCGTTTTCCAGATACTGGTAATCGCCGCCGCAGTCTCTGCCCAGCATGTACAGAGGGCAGTAGCAGAACAGGCAGTTGAAATCCTCTTCCGGGATTCCCCTGTGGCAGGGAAAATACCGGCAGGCGCGGTTGGCAAAAAAGGTTGTTCCGTCTTTCATGATTAACCTCCTTCACAGCATCACAGATCGTAGATTTCGCCGTATTTGTCTTCGAGATAGTCAAGAAAATCGTCCGGGGTAAAGCGGCGGCCCGTGATATCGCGGATCCATTCTTTCGGAGCGAGCAGGTCGGCCTTTGCCCAGACGTGCTCGCTCATCCAGCCGTTGATCACATCGAAGCGGCCGGCGCGGACGGCATCGTCGATGTTGACCGTCTCCGCCATTTTATTGTAATACATGGCGTTGTACATGCCGCCGAGCGCGTAGGCCGGAAAATACCCGAAACCGGAAGCCCAGTGCACATCCTGCAGGATGCCTTCCCGGTCATTTGCCGGCCGGATGCCGAGGTATTGCTCATAGCGGTCGTTCCAGAGCTGCGGCAGATCTTCGATGCGCGCCGTGCCCGCGACGATTTCCTTCTCCAGTTCATAGCGGATGATGATGTGGAAGGTGTAGGTCAGCTCGTCGGCTTCCGTGCGGATCAGGGAAGGCTGCACGACGTTGATGCCCTCGTACAGTTCCTGTTCGCTGACACCGTCCATGACCTGCGGGAAAAGTTCGCACAGCTTTCCGCAGATCAGGTGGATGAAGGCGCGGGAGCGGCCGATCCGGTTCTCGTAGAAACGGGATACGGATTCGTGCATGCCCATCGTCCGGAGGTTCAGAAAATAATCGTAATTTTCCTGCGGCTGGTTCATCTCGAAGAGTGCATGGCCGCCCTCGTGGATGACCGTGAACATGCTCGAGGCAAAGGCGTGCTCATCGTATTTCGTGGTGATGCGGATGTCATTGCGGCCGAGACCGTCCGTAAACGGGTGCTCGGTCGTCGTGAAGGCACCGCGCGTGCAATCAAAACCGATCGTCTTAAGGAGCCAGCGTGTCAGTTCCTCCTGCTGGCAGCGCGGCGCAAAGCGGCTCAGGAAATCCGTGCGCGGCTGATGGCTGCTGCGGAGAATCTTCTGCAGAAGCGGGATCAGGCGCTCCCGGCATGTGCCGAAAATCTCATCCAGGTCGGCGGAGGTGATGCCGCGCTCGTAATCATCGAGCAGATTGTCATAATCATCCGGCAAGGCGTTTTCGCGGAGCCGGATCTGCTCAAGACTCATATCGCGCACCTCCCGCAGGGACGGCGCAAACAGGCTGTAATCGGCTGCCGCCTTGGCTTTTGACCAGGTGACATAGGCGCGGTTTACCGTCTGGGCAAACCGGTGCTGCAGCTGCGGGGAAATATTTTTCTCCTTCAGATAGCTGCGGTGCAGGTCATCGGCAAGAGCCCGGCCGCGCTCGCCGAGTTCTTCTCTGTGAGCATAGAGCAGTTCGGCGGCTTTGATGAAATCCTCTTCTTTGCTGAGGCGGTAAGCCTTATTTTCCATAAAGGCAATCAGGTCGCCCTGCTCCTCCATCCCCTTCTCCGGGCAGATCGTCTCCAGATCGTAATTCAGGATGCGCGCGATATGCGCATAGCGGTCCGCGAGACTTAGCGTATCAAGCACGGTCTGCAGTGCTTTTGCTGTCGTTTCAGTCATAAAAATCCTCGATTCATTTGATTTTGTTTCTATATATTATATACTTGTGCGGCGAATTCGTAAAAAAAATATAAATATAGAGCAAAAGGTATCTGGTATGTTATATTATTATCAGATAACTATACCATTATGAGACAGCAAAGAAAGGACAGAAAAGTATGAGAAAAGATTTTGAAGATGATATGATTGTAACTCCGCTTCCGGTCCTGATGATTGCCACCTATGATGAGGAGGGCAGGCTGGATGTGATGCCTTGTGCGTGGGGCGGCCAGTGCGGCGCCCACCAGGTTGCCGTGAATCTCGGCAGCCACCAGACAACCGAAAACATCAAAGCCCGGAAGGCTTTTACGCTCAGCTTCGCGACGAAGAACACGGCGAAGATTTCCGATTATTTCGGCGTTGTTTCCGCAAAGGATATGCCGGACAAGGTGGAGAAATCCGGGGTGCATGTATTTAAGAGCACCCATGTGGATGCACCTGTGATCGATGAGTATCCGCTGACGCTGGAGTGCACCCTTGCCGATATGCAGGAAGAAGGGGAGGACGTGCGTTTCGTCGGCAATGTTGTCAATATGAGCGCCGACTACAGCATCCTGGATTACAACGGATTTATTGATCTGAGCAGGCTGCAGCCGCTCGTTTTCGATTCCTCGACCTCTTCCTATCATGTGGTGGGCGATAAGGTCGGAGAGGCTTTCCGCGATGGCTTTGAATTTAAACTGCAATTAGAAGGATTCAGATAATTGGCTTATATAGAATGCAGAAATGTGACAAAGATATACCGGATGGGCGAGGTGGAAATCCGGGCCTGCGACGGTATAAGCTTTGAGATAGAAAAGGGACAGTTTGCCGTCATTGTCGGCCCTTCGGGCGCCGGCAAGACGACAGTTCTCAACATCCTGGGCGGCATGGACGCACTGACGGATGGAACGGTCTTTGTAGACGGCAATGAGATCAGCGCCTACAATCACAAGCAGCGGATCGGCTACCGCCGTGAAGATGTCGGATTCGTTTTTCAGTTTTACAATCTGATGCAGAATCTGACGGCGAAGGAGAACGTAGAGCTGGCCAATCAGATCTGCCGGGATCCGCTGGATCCCGAGCTCGTGCTCAGGGAAGTCGGACTGGGCGAGCGTATCAACAATTTTCCGGCACAGCTTTCGGGCGGCGAGCAGCAGCGTGTGGCGATCGCCCGTGCGCTGGCGAAGAACCCGAAGCTTTTGCTCTGCGACGAGCCGACGGGTGCACTCGACTATGTAACCGGCAAATCCATTCTGCGGCTTCTGCAGGATACCTGCCGGTCAAAGGGCATGACGGTGATCATTATCACGCACAATACGGCGCTGACCGATATGGCGGACCGTGTGATTCACATCAAAAACGGCCGCGTCGATGAGATGGAGGATAATGCGCATCCGATGTCCATTGATGACATTGAATGGTAAGGAGAACGGCTGATGGGAGTACAGTGGAAAGATCTTTTCCGCGAGATCCGAAAGAATTTCGGCCGTTTCATTTCCATTTTCTTTATCGTCCTGCTGGGTACAGCCATGTTTGCCGGACTGCGTGCGAGCAGTGTGGACATGAAACTTTCGGCGGATACCTTTTATGATGAGCAGGACATGATGGATTTTCGTGTGGCCGGGACGCTCGGCCTCACGGATGAGGATCTCACGGATATACAGAATACGGAAGGCGTGGAGGCGGCGGTCGGCGTGAAGACGGCGGATGTGCTCGTGGATACGCAGAGCACGGAGCTGGTCGTACACGCCATTCAGATGACAGACGGGATCAATACGCCTTATGTGACAGAGGGACGCCTGCCGGAGGCGGACGATGAGATTTTTGTCGACGAGCAGCCTTTTAAGGAACAGGGCTATCAGGTCGGCGATACGGTGACGGTGTCTTTTGCCGGGAGCGACGATGAGCCGCTAAGCCGGACGGAATTCACCATCTCCGGTATGGGAAGCCTGCCGTATTACACTGATGAGGAACGCGGGGACAGCACGATCGGAGACGGCTCCGTGGATGCCTTTATAGTGGCGATGCCGGATGTGTTTACCGCGGATATCTGGTCGGAGATCGATCTGACGGTCAGCGGCGCGAAGGCGCTGAGCTGCTACGGGGATGAGTATGATTCCCTGATGGATACGATGCAGGACAGGCTGGAGACGCTGGGCGAGACGGATGCGAAGCGGCGCTATGACAGTGTATATCAGGATGCGCTTGATTCGGTAAACAGTGCCCAGGATGAGGTCGACAGCAGGCGGCAGGAGATCGCAGACGGCCAGCAGGCGCTGGATGATGCGCAGTCGCAGCTGGATGCACAGAAAGCACAGCTGGAGGCGGCGCAGGCTGCCTATGGCGGACAGTCCTCCGCGCTTGCCGCGCAGCAGCAGCAGATTGCCGATGCGCAGAGCGAGCTGGATGCGCAGCAGAGCGAACTGGATGACAGCACGGCGCAGCTGGATGATGCGCAGGCGGAAGTCGACAGCGCGCGGGACGATCTGGAAAATATCGGCGAGAGCAAATGGTATGTGCTTGACCGGTCGAAGATCGAATCCTGTGAAAGCTACCGGCAGAACGCGGAGCGGATGATGAAGCTCGGACAGGTCCTGCCGATCATGTTTTTCCTGGTGGCGGCGCTGGTTGCCCTGACGGCCATGACCCGTATGGTGGATGAGCAGCGCGGGCAGATCGGCATCATGAAGGCGCTGGGCTATGACAATGGTTCGATTGCGGCGCGCTATCTGGCTTATGCCATGCTGGCGACGGTCGGCGGCGGCGCTGTCGGCATACTTTTCGGCGAGAAATTCCTGCCGTCGGTGATCGTGCAGGCGTACGGCAAGGTATATCCGGGCCTGCCCCTGTGTCTGACCCCGATTATCTGGTCGGAGTTTTTCCTTGCGCTGCTCTGTGCGGTCGGCTGCACGGGCATTGCGACGCTGGCGGCCTGCTATGTGCAGATGCGGGCGGTGCCGGCAGAGCTGATGCGGCCGGAGGCGCCGAAGAACGGACGGCGCGTTATGCTGGAGCGGATTCCGGCGATCTGGTCGCGGCTTAACTTTACGCGCAAGGCGACAGTGCGCAATCTGATGCGCTATAAGAAACGTTTTTACATGACGATTATCGGCATCGGCGGATGCATGGGCCTTTTGCTTGTCGGGTTCGGTTTCCGCGACTCCATTTCCGAGATTATGGATCAGCAGTATTCGGTGATCCATAAATATCAGGCGGAGGTGACGATTGACAGCGATGCCTCCGATGAGGAGAGAGCGGCGTTTATTGACTGCGTGAAAAATCAGGACGGCATAACCGGCACTGCGCTTGTCTGCGAAAAATCGCCGGATGTGCTGAATGACGATCAGGTCATCTCCGTCAGCCTGATTGTGCCGGCGTCTCTGGAGCAGGTGTCGGATTTCATCGGCGTGCCGGACAGGAAAACCGGCGAGGCGTTTTCCTTCCCGGACAGCGGTGCGGCCATCGATCAGAAGGCGGCAGAGCTTCTCGGCGTTGCGGAAGGAGACACGGTTACGCTGCAGGAGGACGGCTATGACGAGGTGCAGGTTAAGATCGTGGAGATCGCGCGGAATTATATGCAGCATTATCTGTATATGTCGCCGGATGCCTATACCAGCCTCTATGGCGAGGAACCGCAGTATAATACGATACTGCTGCAGTATGATGATTTTTCGCAGCAGGATGAGCAGGATCTTGCCAACAGTCTGATGGCGCAGGATGCCTGCGGCGGCGTCACGTTTGTGTCGGATGAGAAGACTTCCGTAGACCAGATGCTCGGCATTCTGAATTCCGTCATGTATATCATCATCATCGCCTCCGGTATGCTCGCCTTCGTGGTGCTGTACAACCTGAATTCGATCAACATCACGGAGCGGAAGCGGGAGCTGGCGACCTTCAAGGTGCTCGGCTTCTACGACCGCGAGGTAGCGCAGTATATTTACAGGGAAAATACGGTGCTGACGGCTTTCGGCATTCTGTTCGGACTTGTGTTCGGCACGGTGCTGCATCATTTTGTCATCGGCACGGTGGAGACGGAGCTGATTCATTTCGGCAGGACGATCAGTCTGCAGAGCTATCTGATCTGTGCGGGGCTGACCGTGGTCTTTACGATTATCGTCAATCTGGTGATGAACCGGATGATAAGAAAGATCGATATGATTGAATCGCTCAAGAGCGTGGAATAAGGCGGAATTGGCCGCAGAAAGAGCCGGGTTCGGATCCCCGGGGAGGGGATGCCGGATCCGGCGTTCTTTATGCCCTGATGCGGCGCTACGTATAGACTTCGATGAATTTCTCCGCCGCCGGCGAGAGGTACTGCCCCTGCCGCGTGACAATGCAGATGCTGGTGCAGAGCGGTTCGTCTGTGATATCCCGGACGTGCAGGCGGCCGGGCGCCATCATCTCCGTGATCGAGCGCGGGACGATCGCGATGCCGATGCCGGCGGCTGCCCACATGACGGCGGTGCGCGCATCATCGCACAGGCAGCGCACGTGGAGATCGCCCGGGAAGCCGGACAGATAGCCGGTGATCATTTCCTCGAAACGGCGGTAGAGGATCAGCGGGCGGCCCAGCAGCTGCTGTGCTTTGATCGGTGCGCCCTCCGGGAAAAGGTCCGGGGCGCCGCAGGCGGCCATCGGCTCCCGGAACAGGAAATGCTTGTTGACACCGCTGTCCTTGAACGGGGAGCGGGCGAAGGCCAGATCGATTTCGCGCTTGTTCAGCTTGTCGAGCAGCAGGTAGGTGTGCCCTTCGACCAGCTCGAAATTGACGTCCGGATACAGGCGGCTGAATTTCTGAATGGCCGGACCGAGCACGATGCTGTGGCACGAGGAGATCGTGCCGATCACGAGGCGGCCGGAAATATGCTCATCCATCGTGCGGATATCGTTCCGGGCGGCGGCTGTCAGGTCCAGAATCGAGACGGCGCGCCGGTAGAAAAGGCGCCCGGCGTCGGTGACGCGGATGCGGCGGGTCGTACGCTCGAGCAGCGTGGTGCCCAGCTCCTCCTCGAGCTCCTTGATCTGCATGCTGAGCGGCGGCTGCGAGACGTGCAGCTTGAGCGCTGCCTTCGACATGCTGCCGGTATTGACGACGGTGACAAAATATTCAATCTGCTTGAGTGTCATGACAAGTCCTCCGGTACACAGCTTTATTTATACGAAAACAGAATAACTCATATTCATATTATATATTTAACATATAAATACATCAATGCTATGATAAAGACGTTGAGAGAATAAGTTATGGAAACGGAGGCTTTCTCAGATGAATGAATATCTTGACCTGTTCCTGACATTTGCCAGGATCGGCGGCTTCACGTTCGGCGGCGGCTATGCGATGCTGCCGATTCTGGAGCGGGAGGTTGTCGACAATAAGAAATGGATCACGCAGGATCAGCTCTACGATTACTACGCGATCGGACAGTGTACGCCGGGCGTCATCGCCGTCAACACGGCGACCTTTATCGGCTATAAGAGGAAGGGCATCCCCGGCGCGATTGTGGCGACGCTCGGCGTTGTCTTCCCGTCGCTGGTGATCATCATGCTGATCACGGCGGTTCTGCAGAATTTCGCATCCTATCCGGCGGTGCAGCATGCGCTGGCCGGGATCCGCGTGTGCGTGTGCATTCTCGTGCTGAACGCGATTGTCAAGCTGGCGAAGAAGGCGCTCGTGGATAAGATCACCGTGGTGATTTTCGCGGCGGTGCTCGCCTGCTCGCTGTTTACCGACGTGCAGACCTTCCTGATTGTTATCGCTGCCGGCGTTGCCGGTATCATCATCAAGACGATCCTTTCGAAGAAGGACCTTGAGAAGGCGGCAGGAGGTGAGGAGAAATGATCTATCTGCAGCTTTTCTGGGAATTTTTCAAGACAGGTCTCTTCGCGATCGGCGGCGGCCTCGCGACGCTTCCTTTCATATATGAAATGCAGGCGAAGACCGGCTGGTTCACACTCGACGATATATCCAACATGATCGCCATCTCCGAGTCCACGCCTGGCCCGATGGGCATCAACATGGCGACGTTTACCGGCTTTACAGTGGCGGGCATACCGGGCGGCATCATCGCCGTTCTGGGCCTGATCTGCCCGGCTTTGGTGATTATCATCATCATCTCCAACATGCTGGAGAAGTTCAAGGACAGCAAGTATGTGGCCTACGCCATGTACGGCCTGCGCGCGGCTTCCGCGGCGCTGATTACCGTTGCGGTTCTGCAGGTCGCGCGGGTTGCCTTCCTGCATTACGATGTCTTCCAGGAGACGGGGAAACTGGCGGATCTTTTCAATCCGATTGCCATTGTGTACGGCATAATTCTCTATTTTGTATATAAGAAGACGGACAAACACCCGATTCTTTATATCTGTATTTCGGCGGCCGTCGGAATACTGCTTCAGATGTAAAAAGTGCATAAAGAAACATAACCATCGGGGGAGCCGGCATGTTAAGAGTGCATGCCGGCTTTCCTGTTTTATAAATTGTACTAAAAAAAACACAATCTTTCCAAATGTTGACAAGGCCGGGGCTTTGCTCTATGATACTAATAATTCTTAATATTTCATAAAAGCGATGACGAAGACAGTAGTTCTGCGGCTAAGCGGCAGAGAGCCGGCGGTTGGTGCGAGCCGGTGCGACAGGCGCAGAGAACGAAAATCACTTCCGAGCTGCAGGCCGAACCAGCAGTAAGCCGTGCCGGATTCCTCCGTTACAGGAACGCATATGATGGCGTATGCTGCAATAGGTGGTTAATAACGCGTTTCGTTCCTATTCAGGAAGGAAGCGCTTTTATTTTGCTTTTGCATTTTAAGGGGTGTAGACGATGTACGACAAAGTGGATACGAACCAGAATTTCGTAGAGCGCGAGCACAAGATCGAGAAATTCTGGCTGGACAACAACATTTTCGAGAAGAGCATGGAAAGCCGTAAGAAGGGACCGGAATACACATTCTATGACGGACCTCCGACGGCCAATGGCAAGCCGCATATCGGCCATGTCCTGACCCGTGTTATCAAGGATATGATTCCGCGATACAGGACCATGAAGGGATATGAGGTACCGCGTAAGGCGGGCTGGGATACCCACGGACTGCCTGTCGAGATCGAGGTGGAGAAGCAGCTCGGCCTGGACGGCAAGGAGCAGATTGAGCAGTATGGTATCGAGCCTTTCGTGAAGAAATGCAAAGAGAGCGTATGGAAATACAAGGGCATGTGGGAAGAGTTCTCCAACGCCGTCGGTTTCTGGGCGGATATGGAGCACCCGTATGTCACCTATGACAATACATTTATCGAGTCCGAGTGGTGGGCTTTAAAGGAAATCTGGGACAAGGGCCTTCTTTATAAAGGCTACAAGATCGTTCCGTACTGCCCGCGCTGCGGCACGCCGCTTTCGAGCCATGAGGTTGCACAGGGCTATAAGACGCTGAAGGAGCGCTCCGCCATCGTTCGTTTCAAGGCGAAGGATGAGGATGCGTGGTATCTCGCATGGACGACAACGCCTTGGACACTGCCGTCCAACACCGCACTGTGCGTGAACCCGGATGAGGAATACAGCAAGGTTAAGGCAGCAGACGGCTATACCTATTATCTGGCAACCGCCCTGCTCGATCAGGTGCTCGGCGGTCTGGCCGAGGACGGAAAGCCGGCCTACGAGGTGCTGGATACCTTCAAGGGCAGCGAGCTGGAATACAGAGAATATGAGCCGCTTTACGAGTGCGCCGGCGAGCGTGCGAAAAAGCTTCACAAGAAAGCACATTTCGTGACCTGCGACAGCTACGTTACGATGACAGACGGTACCGGTATCGTCCACATCGCACCGGCTTTCGGTGAAGACGATGCGCGGATCGGCCGCAATTACGACCTGCCGCTTCTGCAGTTCGTAGATGACAAGGGCGTTATGACAGACGATACGCCTTTTGCCGGCATGCGCTGCAAACCGTCTCAGAGAGAGCTGGAGAATGATCCGCCGGCAGTCAGCGCTGACCCGGCAGTTCTGGCGGACCTCGAGAAGAGGGGCGTGCTCTTTGCCGCACCGAAGTTTGAGCATGACTATCCGCACTGCTGGCGCTGCGATACACCGCTTATTTACTATGCGAGAGAGTCCTGGTTCATCAAGATGACCGCTGTCAAGGACGACCTGATCCGCAACAACAACACGGTTAACTGGATCCCGGAGAGCATGGGCAAAGGCCGTTTCGGCAACTGGCTCGAGAATGTACAGGACTGGGGTATCAGCCGAAACCGTTACTGGGGCACACCGCTCAATATCTGGGAGTGCGATGAGTGCGGCCATCGTGAATCGATCGGCAGCATCGCCGAACTCAAGGAGAAATCCGACAACTGTCCGGATGATATCGAGCTGCATCGCCCGTACATCGATGCGGTGACGATGAAGTGTCCGAAGTGCGGCAAGACGATGCACCGCGTACCGGAGGTAATCGACTGCTGGTTCGACTCCGGATCGATGCCGTTTGCACAGCATCATTATCCATTTGAAAATAAAGAAGTATTTGAGAAGCAGTTCCCGGCTGACTTTATTTCCGAGGCTGTTGACCAGACGAGAGGCTGGTTCTATTCGCTGATGGCGATTTCCACGCTGCTGTTCAACAAGGCACCGTACAGAAATGTCATCGTGCTCGGCCATGTACAGGATGAGAACGGCCAGAAGATGAGTAAGTCCAAGGGCAACGCGGTTGACCCGATGGAAGCGCTGAACAAGTACGGCGCCGATGCGATCCGCTGGTATTTCTACTCGAATTCCGCGCCGTGGCTGCCGAATCGTTTTCATGAGAAGGCAGTCCTCGAGGGCCGCAGCAAGTTCATGGGCACGCTCTACAATACCTATGCGTTCTATGTGCTCTACGCCGAGATCGATCAGTTCGATCCGACGAAGTACACATTGGAGTACGATAAGCTGAGCGTTATGGACAAGTGGCTGCTCTCCAGACTGACGACGACCGTGAAGGCAGTGGACGACAATCTGGCGAATTATCGGATTCCGGAGACCGCCAAGGTACTGCAGTCCTTCGTGGATGACATGAGCAACTGGTATGTCCGCCGCAGCAGAACACGTTTCTGGGCGAAGGGCATGGAGCAGGATAAGATCAATGCCTATATGACACTGTATACGGCGCTTGTCGACATCAGCAAGGCGGCGGCACCGATGATTCCGTTCATGACGGAGGCAATTTATCAGAATATCGTCCGCAATGTGGACAAGAGCGCACCGGAGAGCATCCATCTCTGCCTGTTCCCGGAGGTACATGAAGACTGGATCGACAAGGATCTCGAGGAGAACATGAAAAATGTTCTCGATGTTGTCGTGCTCGGCCGTGCATGCCGCAACGAGGCCAACATCAAGAACCGTCAGCCGATCGGCAAAATGTATGTGAAAGCGCCGTTTACACTGGATAAATTTTATGTGGATATTATTGCAGACGAGCTCAATATCAAGTATGTTGAGTTTACGGATGATGTGAGCAGCTTCACAAGCTATACCTTCAAACCGCAGCTCAGAACAGTCGGACCGAAGTACGGCAAACTGGTCGGCGGCATCCGCCAGTATCTCGGCGGCGTCGACGGCAATGCAGCCATGAAGGAGCTGAAGGAGAACGGAAAGCTCACGTTTGATGTGAATGGCAGCACCGTGGAACTGGCCGAGGAGGATCTGCTCATCGAATCCGCGCAGATGCCTGGTTTTGTTTCACAGAGCTATTATGATACAACTGTTGTAATCGATACGAACCTTTCCGAAGAGCTGCTGGAAGAGGGCTTTGTGCGCGAGCTGATCTCCAAGATCCAGAACATGCGTAAGGAAGCCGGCTTTGAGGTTATGGACCACATCAATGTGTACTTTGACGGCAATGAGAAGATCGCCGGCATCGTAAGCAGCAATACCGACACGATCTGCAGGGAAGTCCTTGCGGAGAAGGCAGAAATCGGCAGCATGGGCGGCTTCAGCCGTGAGTGGAACATCAACGGTGAGAAAGTGACAATCGGTGTAGAGAAGAAGGAGAATGCAGATGCCTGATACGATGAAAAAACAGTTTGACCGGGAAACCTTTAAAGAGGACATTATCAAAAATGTCAGATACAGATTCAGAAAGACACTTGAGGAGGCTTCCGAACAGGAGATTTATCAGGCAGTAGCCTATGCAATCAAGGATGATATCATCGATAACTGGATGGAAACCCATAAGGAATATGAGGAGCAGGATGCCAAGACAGTTTACTATCTTTCCATGGAGTTCCTCACAGGCCGTGCGCTCGGCAACAACCTGATCAACCTCTGCTGCTATGAGGATGTGAAGGAAGTGCTGCAGGAGCTCGGTCTCAACCTGAATGTCATTGAGGATCAGGAGCCTGATCCGGCGCTGGGCAACGGCGGTCTCGGCCGCCTCGCTGCCTGCTTCCTGGATTCCCTGTCCACCCTCAATTATCCGGCTTACGGCTGCGGCATCCGCTACAAATACGGCATGTTCAAGCAGAAGATCGTAAACGGCGAGCAGGTGGAGGCACCGGATGACTGGCTCAAGAACGGCAATCCGTTCGAGATCAAGAGACCGGAGTACTCCCAGGAAGTCAAGTTCGGCGGCGTTGTGCGCACCTATTTTGACCGGAGCCTTGGCCGCAACCGCTATTCACTGGAAGACTACAACGCCGTTCTGGCTGTTCCGTACGATATTCCGATCGTCGGCTACAACAACGGCATCGTAAACTCCCTGCGTATCTGGGATGCGGAGCCGATCAACCAGTTCAACCTCGACTCTTTCGACAAGGGTGATTATTTCAAGGCAGTGGAGCAGGAGAACCTCGCTTCCACACTGGTCGAAGTCCTTTATCCGAATGACAATCACCGCAGCGGCAAGGAGCTGAGACTGAAACAGCAGTATTTCTTCGTTTCCGCCAGCCTGCAGCAGGTAATCAAGAAATTCAAGGAAAATCATGACGACATTCATCAGCTGCCGGAGAAGGTTGTCTTCCAGCTGAACGATACCCATCCGACCATTGCCGTGCCGGAGCTTATGCGTATCCTGATGGATGAGGAATTTCTCGAGTGGGATGACGCATGGGATATCACACACCGCTGCTGTGCCTTCACGAACCATACCATCATGTCCGAGGCACTGGAGAAATGGCCGATTGACCTGTTCAAGGAGCTTCTGCCGCGTATCTATCAGATCGTGGAGGAGATCAACCGCCGTTTCCTCGCACAGGTCCGTGCGCAGTATCCGGGCGATGAGGAAAAGGTAAGAAGCATGGCCGTGCTCTATGACGGTCAGGTCCGCATGGCCAATATGGCTATCGTGGCCGGCTTCTCCGTCAACGGTGTTGCAAAGCTCCACACGCAGATTCTCGAGAAACGTGAACTGAAGTATTTCTACGAGATGATGCCGGAGAAGTTCAGCAACAAGACAAATGGCATTACGCAGAGACGTTTCCTGCTGCACGCCAATCCGGAACTGTCCGCATGGATCACGGAAAAGCTCGGCAGCGACGCGTGGATCACGGATCTGCCGCAGATCAAGAAGCTCGAGCCGCTGGCTGATGATTCAAAGGCCCGCAAGGAATTTGAGAACATCAAACGCCATAACAAAGAGCGTCTTGCCGAGTATATTCTCGAGCACAATCATATCGAGGTAAATCCTGATTCCATTTTCGATATTCAGGCCAAGAGACTGCATGAGTACAAGAGACAGCTGCTCAATATCATGCACATCATGTACCTTTACAACAGACTGAAGGCGGATCCGGATATGGATTTCTATCCGACAACTTTTATCTTCGGCGCCAAGGCAGCAGCCGGCTATGTGACCGCCAAGCAGACCATCCGTCTGATCAACGAGGTGGCCAATGTCATCAACAACGACCCGGCGGTAAACCAGAAACTCAAGGTCGTATTCATCGAGAACTACTGCGTATCGAACGCCGAGATTCTGTTCGCGGCCAGCAACGTTTCCGAACAGATTTCCACGGCCAGCCGTGAGGCTTCCGGTACCGGAAACATGAAGTTCATGCTCAACGGTGCGCTGACCATCGGTACGATGGATGGTGCCAACGTCGAGATGGCTGAGGAAGTCGGCAAGGAGAACATGTTTATCTTCGGCATGAGCGCCGAGGAGGTCATGACTCATGAGGCCAATCACGACTACAATCCGCATGAGATCTATGACACGGATCAGGAGATCCGCACAGTCATGAACCAGATGGTCGACGGTACCTATTCCGACGGCGATACCAATCTGTTCCGTGCACTGTTTGACTCCCTGCTCAACGAGGACCGCTATTTCGTCCTCAAGGATTTCCGCTCCTATGCGGAAACGCAGGCACAGATCAATGAAGCTTTCAAGAATGAGAAAGAATGGAACCGCAAGGCGATTCTGAATGTGGCAAACGCCGGCAAGTTCTCATCCGATCGTACGATCGAGGAATATGTCCGCGATATCTGGCATCTGAAGAAAGTATATTTAAAAGGTGAGGAGGAGAAATAATGGAACATCTTACGACAGTAAGAGAGCTTTTCGAGAACCCGGAAGCCTTTTATGATAAACAGGTAAATATCGGAGGCTGGATCCGCAACCTCCGCGATTCAAAGACGTTCGGCTTCCTGATCATCAACGACGGCACCTGCTTTCAGACACTGCAGGCTGTCTACAGCGACAAGCTGGAAAATTTTGACGAGATCAGCCATCTGAATGTGGGCGCGAGCGTCATCGTCCGCGGCCGCTTCGTAGCGACACCGAAGGCAAAGCAGCCGTTCGAGATCCAGGCGGATGCCGTGGAAGTAGAAGGCAAATCCACGCCGGATTATCCGCTGCAGCCGAAACGCCATACAATGGAATATCTCCGTACACTGCCGCATCTGCGCGCCCGCACAAATACGTTCAGCGCGGTGTTCCGTGTACGCTCACTGATTGCCTATGCGATCCACAGCTTCTTCAATGAGAACGGCTTTGTCTATGTTCATACGCCGATCATGACGAGCAGCGACGCCGAGGGCGCCGGTGAGATGTTCCAGGCCACGACGATGGATCTGAACAGCATTCCGCGCACCGAAGACGGCAAGATCGACTATACGAAGGATTTCTTCCACAAGCCGGTCAACCTCACGGTCAGCGGCCAGCTGAACGTGGAGACATTTGCCATGGCATTCCGCAAGGTCTACACCTTCGGACCGACCTTCCGTGCCGAGAATTCCAACACGACGCGCCATGCGGCCGAGTTCTGGATGATAGAGCCGGAGATCGCCTTCGCCGATCTCGAGGATGACATGGAGCTGGCGGAGAAGATGATGAAATACATCATTTCCTATGTGCTCGAGCATGCGCCGGCCGAGATGGAATTCTTCAACAAATTTATCGACAAGGGTCTGCTGGAACGTCTCGACAACGTGCTGAACAACGATTTTGCCCGCATTACCTATACGGATGCGGTCAAACTGCTGGAAAAGCACAACGACCAGTTCGACTACAAGGTATTTTGGGGCTGCGATCTGCAGACAGAGCATGAGCGCTATCTGACCGAGAAGATCTTCAAGCGGCCGGTATTCGTGACCGATTACCCGAAGGACATCAAGGCATTCTACATGAAACAGAATGACGACAGCAAGACGGTTGCGGCCATGGATATGCTCGTGCCGGGCATCGGCGAGATCATCGGCGGCAGCGAGCGTGAAGCGGACTACGACAAGCTGCTCAGGAGAATCGAGGAGCTGCATATGACCAAGGAAGAATATGAATTCTACCTCGATATCCGCCGCTACGGCACCGTCCGCCATGCCGGCTTCGGCCTTGGCTTTGAGCGCTGCGTCATGTATCTGACCGGCATCAGCAATATCAGAGACGTTCTGCCGTTCCCGAGAACTGTCGGCAACTGCGAACTCTGATGGGATGGAAGCTTTAAAAGACAAAGATATACGCGAGCCTCTTTTTGACTTTCTCGAAGAAACCTTCGGGAAAGTCAGAATCATCGAGGAAAAGCAGATGGGACGGTCGAGGGCCGACATCGTGATGGTGCTGGAAGGTGCACTGGCTGGCATCGAGATCAAGAGCGATGCCGATACCTATGCACGGCTGGCACGGCAGGTTGTCGACTACGACCGTTTCTTCGACTATAATTTCCTCGTGGTGGGATCCAGCCACGCCCTGCATGCGCACGAGCATGTACCGGAGAGCTGGGGCATCATTTCCGCGGAAATGACGGAAGACGCCGGCATCGACTTCTATATTCTGCGGGAGGCGCAGCGCAATGTTTCGGCGGACATCCGCCTGCAGCTTCGTTTTCTCTGGAGGCCGGAGCTGGCGAAGATTCAGGAGATGTACGGCATGCCGGCGTATGCGCAGAAGAGCAAGCAGTTTGTGATCGGGAAGATCGCGCAGACGGTGCCGGCACCGATACTCCGGCCGCGTATCACGGAAGCGCTTTTTGAGCGCGACTATGAGGAAGAACTGAAGGAGATCAGAAAGTTCAGGAGAACCCACAGTAAGCCTTCCCCGCACACGTCACACGTCCTGCGGAGAGGGAAACGCAGACGAAGGAGGCTGTAAAATGGTTATTTATTTTTTGCGCCATGGCGAAACAGATTACAATGTCAAAGGATACGTACAGGGTATCATTGATCAGCCGCTGAATCAGAACGGAGAGAGGCAGGCCAGGCAGGCCGGTGCCTATCTGCACAGTCTGGGCATTTCCTTCAGCAAGGTGTACAGCAGCCCGCTGCAGCGCGCACGCCGCACAGCAGGCATTCTCTCGGGGCTTCCGGAGGACAGGATTGTGGTCGACAGCCGGCTTCGTGAGATGTCCTTCGGCGCGGCAGAAGGCAGGCACTATCAGGTCATCGAAGACCTGTTCTTCCAGCCGGATAAATATGTGCCGCCGGAAAAGGCCGAGACGATCGAGCACCTTTGCATGCGCTGCGCGGATTTTCTGAAATTTATCGGGGAGATGTACGGTGACCGAGACGACAGCTACGTCATCCTGGCTGTGACGCACGGCGCGGCGATGCGCGGACTGCAGCAGTGCCTGGACCCGGTGCCGCGCAAAGATTTCTGGCGCGGCGATCTGGAAAATCTTGCCGGCCTCAAAGTAAGATATGAGCAGGGCAGCTGCAAGCTGGAAAGAGTGGTGCATCCGCTGCGTGAATACCGCGCAGCCCTGAAAAAACAAGCTTCGGGGAAATAAAAAAGATTCCGGATCCGGGCAGGAAAAGATGAAAAAATGCTTGATTTCCGGGATCATGTCTGTTATAATACTCTAGTACGCAGTTGTGGCGGAATGGCAGACGCGCTAGATTCAGGTTCTAGTGTTCGCAAGAACGTGTGGGTTCAACTCCCACCAGCTGCATCGCTTTTGAAAGTCCCCAAACCCTTGATTTCCGTGGGTTTCGGGGATTTTTCTTTTTGTAAATTCCTTGTGAATAATCGCAGCAGAATCATTCACTTTATATGCAAGTCAAGAATCAGTCAAGAATTTTCAGTTCACAGCCGCTTTCGTAAAGAGAGCGCTCATGTTATTTGCGACCTTAAGTTGCTGCGCCTGATTGGTCCGAGTGTAGATATTCAGAGTGGTGGAGACATCAGAATGTCCTAGCCATTTCTGTACATCCTTAATATCCGCACCGTTATGAATGAGCATGCTGGCACATGATGCCCTGAGACTGTGCAGGGTCAATGTATGATCCAGCTGCTCCGATCCAAGGACTATCTTCTTGAAACTCCTGGTAATATAGTCTGGATTGAACGCTCTTCCATCCTCCCATGTGAACACCTTCCCGGAGTCATGATAGTCATCACCAAACAGCCTTCTGAACTCTTCCTGAGTCTTCCTGGTCTCCTCAAGGATCTCTTTAATCTCAGGAGTGATCGGAAAACTCCTACAGCTTGCCCGGCTCTTTGTCCTGGGTTTCTCCTGCTTGGTTTTTATCCGCACGACAGTCCTCTCGATATAGATAAAACCATCCCGAATAGCATCCCATTGCAAAGCACAAATTTCTTCCCGGCGCAGACCGCAAAAAAGAGCGATCTTGAATGCGTTCTCCAACCGATGACCTTTTATTTCATTGAAAAAGAGAGTAAGCTCATCTACGCCGATATACGCCTTATCTTTATTGCTGAACGGCTGTCTTATAAAAGGTAACCCTTCACAAGGATTATACTGGATGACATTCATGAGCACCGCATATTTCATAACCTGCACAAAGAGCTTTTGTATATTCTGAGCTGTTCGGGCACTTATGGTGCCCTCACCATACCGCTTTTTTATGCAGGTAATGTAATTGTATAGATTCCTTACAACGTCCGGGGTAATATCTCCGACTGCGATATTCCGTTCACGGAAGAATGGACGCATATATTTTATCAGGTATTCATATTCTTCATATGTGCTGGTCTCGATCCTGTTTTCTTTTTTCCAACTGAGCCATTCATCAAAGAATACATCCATTGAACAAGAAGATGTTTCCTTATTGATCCGATTCTTCTCCTCTTCAGCAATCAAATACGCTTTGCACTCAGTAGGCTTTTTTGCAGGAATATCGGTAGAGATAATCTTCTGCCTGTACTTTTTTTCACCTCCTTCGCACTCAATTAAATTCAGTCTGATCTTCCAGACATATCCAGCTTTCGCAGGGGCTTTAAAAATGTTGTATGATTTGCACTTTACCATCATATCATTTCCTTTCAAACACAAAGCCCCGATATAGCGGTTCTATTATACTATACCGGGGCTAGAGTTTCTAAATTTTTTTCACACTGCTTAAATACTCTTCAAGCATTTCACGCTTTATCATAACCTTGTTTCCAATAGATAGTCTCCAATCTGCATCTGCGTGCTCCTTGACAAAACGCCTGAAATTAGACTTGCCAATGTTAAAGTATTTTGCAGCTTCAGGAATAGACATCAAATATTTTTCCATTTTTTACTTTCTCCTTCTTTATTTTTCATCATATTATTTTGTTACATAATCCATACTTGTATGCTCTTTCCGTATTTGTCCCCGACACCCCCGGAAACCGGGAATACATTCAGATGTCCGGCAGCTTACCGGATCCATGGGAATCTCACCCCTCCGTGGTTCTCACCGAGCCGCCCTCCGGCGGAAGTCTCATTATCCTGTGATGCCTCTGTGCTATGCGAGGAGCTGCCCCGCACTTATCACCGACCTACCGCTCCTTCCCTCAGCGGGAGATCATGGCATTTGCCGTGAACGTCGCTCTTCATCACAGGGTCGTATCTGAAGAATGGTATACAGTTGTCAAAGAGCTTTAAAGCAGCCATTTGTACTGCTTCTATGATTATTTTATTGTAAATGGGTCTTTTTTTTAAGGGACTGATAGTCCGCATAAGTCGGCCAATTTGTCCTAGCCGCGTCTCTTATTGATCATTTTTTCTCTTTTTCTATACTTGTCCTCTCATACTGTGCCTCGCGGCACAGAGCCCGACAGAGAAAAGCAGGCAGAATTCGTCCGCTGTAAACGAAACCGTAAACGAAGGCACAAACCCTCAATTTTTGCCATGACTTTCCCTGCTCATATCTTCAAATTTTAAAAAGTTTTAGTACCCTGTTTACAGAAAAAGGATAAAAAAAAGCACCGAAAGCAAAGTGAACAGAGCCTTCGGAGCTGTCAACAAAGTGTAAACAAGGATAGCAGTCAAAACAGTCCATCGTCTTCCTTGTCGGGCTTTTCCTCCCGGATCCAGGAACGCTGCTGACCATAACGTTCAAAACGATGCTGCGGACCAGGAATCCATCCTTCGATAGTGTTATTCATGATATCATTAATCTCCCCGATATTCTTACGGTCCGGTTCCCCCAGCATCCGATAGCACTCGTTATAGAGCAGCTTTGTGCATACATAGTCTCCCTTGAATGAGTCAAGCCAAGCCTGAACCATCCCGGTGCTGGTGTCCTCTGCCATAAAGTTCATTCGGAAAACACCGAGACGGCGTTCCATCTCCGGGGGAAGAGATAACGACCAGTCACCACTCCGGTAAATGACCATAAGTTCAGCCCACAGCTGATCCATATAAGCCCTGGTAGCTTTCTCATCATCCAGGACATGCGCTTCAGCCTCTTCGATGTTCGTCTGGATAGGATAAAAGCGTCTATTGCCAGTCCGGTCAAGTGGCAGAAATCGCTGTTTATTGGAAGTACCAACAAAAACGCACTGACGGCGACGATCCTTTGGAAACTTATCATAGGGGACCTTGTAGGTTTCCTTCTGCCTTGACAGGAAGGCTTTGATTTCTTCAACGCTTTTCGCACTGGCCGTCCCCAGCATTTCTGCCATTTCTATGATCCAATGGCCTTGCATCTTGCGGTAAACATTCTCGTCATCCATCCTTTTCAAATCATCCGAGAACCATTCATCCTTAAGGGCCAGAAAACGGAAGAAACTGGACTTGCCCAGTCCCTGTTCTCCAACCAGGCAAAGCATGATCTCAAACTTACAATGTTGTGGTAAACTATAGTTGTAACAGGAGTGGCTCATAAAATATAATACATTTAAAGGAGAATTAAAATTATGCCACAAATGTACGATGAAACTTTTA
>OMWM01000025.1 GCA_900314775.1 uncultured Eubacteriales bacterium
ACACGCCGGTTCATGATATCGACGAGCGCAAAGCCGATCGCCGCACACAGAAAGCCGTTGAGGGTGTGCAGCATCGTATCCCATCCCGGAATCCGCGTGTAGTAATTGTTGACCTCGCCCAGAATCCACGATGCGTAGATGAAAATATAGATGATAATCTCAAAAAGCGGCGGCACCTTGACCTTCAGCTTCTCCTCAAAAAAGGCCGGCATCAGAAACAGAACCAATGCGAGCAGGCAAAGTGCGAAATTCTCATATCTTCCTTTCAGCAGACTCCGCACCGCATCGAAAATAACCAGAGTACGCAGAATCGAATAAAGGATAAAGGATTTTTTATTCAGCCGTATCCTGTCCCTCAGATGCTGTACGAATTTCCGCGGCGTAATCATGGCGTCTTCTCCCCTTCCGGTAAACTGATATTTCTTTTATTATAACGCGGTGTATTAAAAAAAGGACATGTATGAGCCTACATATCCTTGTAAATGTCTTCCAGTTCCTGCGCCGTCAGCGGCCGGTAAGCGCCGGGCGGCAGCGAGTCATCCAGCTGGAGGCTCCCTTCGCTGACCCTTTTCAGATAAATGACCGTGCGCCCCACCGCCTGGCACAGGCGTTTGACCTCATGGTACCGGCCTTCCTGCACGGTGATCAGCACAGCCTGCCGCGCCCCGGCCTCATGAAAGCCCGTATCCGCCGGGCAGCACCGCGCCCCGGCTGCCTGCGCCGCATCCAGCGGTTCGAGCACGGCCGGCAGCGCCGGCTTTGCATCGCCGATATCGAGCCCGCCGGCAAACAGCCGCACCTCTTCTTCGCCGACCGGCCCGTCCAGCTCCGCATAATACGTCTTGCTGACATGACGGCGCGGCGACGTCAGATGATGGCCGAGCGGCCCGTCATCGGTTACCAGCAGCAGTCCCTCGGTATCTTTGTCCAGACGGCCGACCGTAAAGAGCCTGCGCCGCCCGCTCTCCTCAAAATAATCAAACACCGTGCGGCTGCGTCCGTTTTTCGCCTCGCACAGGCAGCCCGCTGGTTTATTGAACATATAATACACATATTCCGCGCGGGACACCGCCTCGCCGCCGGCTGTCACGCGGTCGGCGTCTGTATCCACCTTCATCTCCGGCCTTGACGCCGGCTGTCCGTTCACGGCAATCTGCCCCTGCCGGATCATCGCCTTCACCTGGGTCCGCGTTCCCAGCCCCGCGTCCGCGAGAAATTTATCCAGTCTTATTTTTCCCAAAATCAGCCTCCGTCACATCATCGGCGTCAGAATGCGCAGCGCCATATAGAAAAACGCACGCAGCGGGTGCAGCCGGCTTTCGCCCATACGGATCTCATGCGACTGCTCTGCCGCCTCCAGAAAATCATCCCGGATTTTCAGGATTTCCTTTGCTTTATAGAGATAGGTTCCGTTTTCAAAATGCAGATACAGCGAGCGGTAGTCGAGATTCAGCGTCCCGACCGTCGCGACCCTGTCGTCGCTGACAAACACCTTCGCGTGATCAAAGCCCGGTGTGTACAGATAAATCTTCACCCCGTTGTGCGCCAGATTATAAAAATACGTCTTCGCGATATTCCAGACAATTTTCTTGTCCGGAATGCCCGGCAGAATAATCCGCACATCGACGCCGCGCTGCGCCGCCAGAATCAGCGCATTCAGCATCTCGTTGTCGATCAGCAGATACGGCGAGAAAATATAGCAGTAATTTCTTGCCTGATTTAAAATGTTGATATAGATATCCTGCCCCAGCAGCCGGTCATCCAGCGGCGTCTCCCCGTACGGCGCAATCCAACCGTCCGGACTGCCCGGCCGGACGTCCTGCGCCTCGTATATACGGTAATCATCGTCCTCGTGGCGCAGCGCGTTCCAGTTTGTCAGAAACAGCACCGTATAGCTCCAGACCGCCTTGCCGGTCACGCGGATGCAGTTGTCCTTCCATATGCCAAACGGCGAATTCACATTGATATACTCATCTGACAGGTTGATGCCGCCCGAAAAGGCGACCTTTCCGTCGATGACCAGAATCTTGCGGTGATCCCGGTGATTCATGATGCCGTTCAGGACCGGGCTGATCCGGTTGAAGGCCACCGCGTGGATGCCCATCTCCTCCAGCTGCCGCGCGTAGTCGTACGGAAGCTTGTTGATCGACCCCATGTCGTCGTAGAGCACGCGGCACAGAACACCTTCCTGCGCCTTCTCCTGCAGGATCTCCAGCATCGGCTCCCACATTTTCCCGGGTGCGATGATGAAATATTCCAGAAAAATGAATTTCTCCGCCTTTTTCATCTCCTCGAGCATGACCGGCCAGCCCTCTTCGCCAAAGCCGTAGTAGTCAAACCCCGTATTTTCATAAAACGGGAAACCGCTGCTCTCGGAAATATAGGTGAACTGCCCGGCGATGTCCGGCGCATCCGCACGCGCCGCATCCAGCACATCTGCGTCCTGCTCCAGATATTTCTGCGATTTTTCTGTCTCACTGACAATATTTTTGTAGGTCTTGCTGGAAACGCGGTCCATCACCTCGAGGAAGAGGAACACGACCGTCCCGGCCAGCGGAAATGCCAGAATAATCACAATCCACATGATATTGTAGGAATAATGGCGGCTCATGCTGATCATGCAGATCACGATCACCACGCTGACCGCACGCATGACAGCTTCGATGCCGCCGATGTAAGGCTGCAGCCGGTCAAAAAGCGCCAGAATCCATAGCAGTTCCAGAATAATCAGCAGGACGGTCACGACGATCCGCCCGATTACCAGTTTAGGTTTATTCATGTCAATCCTTTCCTCCCCATACAGAATATTATAACGGACAGGATTGTAAAAGTCTCTTTGAAAAAATATAATATTATTATACAGAAATTTCGCAGAGGAGGTCTTAACATGATATACAGAGATTTTCAGGATCTGAAGCTTTCCGCCCTCGACATGGGCGCCATGCGCCTGCCTGTCATTGACGGCAAGGACGATCAGATCGATGAACCCGCAGCCGCTGCCATGGTGGACTATGCGATGGCACATGGCATCAACTACTACGACACCGCCTGGGGCTATCACGGCGGCAATTCCGAACCGGTCATGGGCCGCGCGCTGAAGAAATATCCACGCAGCAGTTTTTATCTCGCAACGAAATTTCCGGGATACGACGTCAGAAATTTCGGCAAAACCGAGGAAATTTTCGAGAAGCAGCTGCAGCGCCTGCAGACAGACTATTTTGATTTTTACCTCTTCCACAATGTCTGCGAGACAAATATCAGGCAGTACCTGGATGACGAAAAATACGGCACCTGGTCCTATCTGATCCACCAGAGGCGAAACGGCCGGATCCGCCATCTCGGCTTTTCCTGCCACGGCAATATGCCGGTTCTGAAGGCTTTTCTGGAAAAATACGGAAAGGACATGGAGTTCTGCCAGCTGCAGATCAACTATTTCGACTGGAAATTCCAGCATGCGAAGGAGAAGGTCGATCTTCTCCGCGAATACGGCATTCCGGTCTGGGTTATGGAACCGCTGCGCGGCGGCCGCCTGTGCCGTCTGAGCGATGAGCAGGAGGCGGTTCTCAAGGCACTTCGCCCGGAAGAGACGGCAGCGCAGTGGGCATTCCGCTTCCTGCAGAGCATCCCGGATGTCACGGTCACGCTCTCCGGCATGTCGGATATGGAGCAGCTGAAACAGAATATCGTGACTTTTGATGAGGATAAGCCGCTCGATGACAGGGAAATGGCCGGTCTCATGCAGGTGACCGACAGCATGCTCAGCGCCGGCGCCGTACCGTGCACGGCCTGCCGCTACTGCGTGAGCCACTGCCCGAAAGAACTCGATATTCCGACGATCATGGAGCTGTACAACCAGTATAAATCCACCGGCGACAAACCGGATTTCATCGCGCCGATGCAGATTGCCGCGATGCCGAAAGAGAAAAGGCCGGCGGCCTGCATCGCCTGCCGCAGCTGCGAAAAGGTCTGTCCGCAGGAGATCAAAATTTCCGAGATCATGGACACCTTTGCGCGGGCACTGGGCGAGAAAAAGGAAGAAGCCTGAAAGTTCTGAGATACAAACAGGACCGGTTCCGCGGAACCGGTCCTGTTCTTTTTCTGTCAGATATTAATTTTTCTTTTTCCCATCTGCCGGTTTACGGACTTCGGTCAGCGTCGTATTGGCCGGCTCTTTGTGCACCGCCGGGATCGAAGGCGTGATCGTCTTGACCGCCGCCGTGTTATCTGCCTTTGCAACTGGCTTCTGCGCAGCGGTCTTCTCTTCTGCCGCCGGCTTCTTCGCCGCGGTCTCTTCAGCCTTTGTCGCCGGTTTCTCTGCCGCGGTCTTCTCTGCCGCTGCCGCCGGTTTCTGCGCTGCGGCCTTCTCTTCTGCCGCTGCCGGCTTCTCTGCTGCAGTCTTCTCTTCTGCCGCCGGCTTCTTCGCCGCGGTCTTTCTGGCCGAAGCGGTCTTTGCGGCTGTCTTGCGGCGCGCCGTCTTCTTAACCGGTGCCGCCTTCACACGGGCATCCTCCGGAATCACAAGCTCCGGTGCCGCCTTTACCTCGCCGTCCGCGATCTCATCCTGCGTGAAATGCACGAATTCCTGCACCTCATCATAGGTATCCAGACGAACCGTATACATGTAGCGGCCCATCTGCGGCCAGTTAAGCTCCGGCATCTCTTCCTGCATCATCATAACCGGACCGTATTTCTCCATGATCTCCTCATGAGAATGCTGGTACGGATGGCCCTCCTTGCGTCCGGCATAGACGCAGTACTGCTCCTTGTCGGTCTTCGGCAGACGGCGCTCATCAAAAGCAACCATATCGGCCCAGATCTGATAGACATCCGTCGAATGCGCAAAGTTCATCATATCCGGCGTATAGGCACCGGCAGGGCGCATGTTGACCTCAAGGCCCGCATAGTCGCCGACCTTGCCGAGGCCGCGGCGTCCCTTCTCCAGACGGAAGAATTCAAAATGAATGAAACGGCTCTTCACGCCGAACGCCTTGACGGTGCGGCGGCCGAGCTCGCGAAGCGGCTCCGGCATATACGGGCAGACCGCATATTTCAGATTGATGTCATTGACCACCATATCCATGATTGACGGCGGCCATGCCGTCATCGACTCAAACAGCGGATCGCCGTGTGAATCCACGATGGCATCGTATGAGAAAATATGTCCGTAGACGAACTCTTCCATGACATACGGCACTTCCGGCAGATGGCTGTAGAACTCCTCCAGCTGCTGGTCATTTTCCAGCTTCCAGGTATCGGTCGCGCCGACGCCGACGTCCGGCTTGACGATGACCGGATAACCGGTTTTCTCGATAAATTTCTTCGCCGCCGCGAGCGTTGTCACGGCCTGCTGCCTTGCCGTCGGCACCTTCGCCTTGGCATACTTCTTCTTCATCAGAGACTTTTCCTTGAAATACGCGATCTGGTCGTTCTGCACGCCGGTCGTCACGTTGAAATCCGTGCGCAGACGGGCATCCAGCTCAAGCCAGTACTCGTTCATGGATTCGATCCAGTCGATCTTGCCGTATTTGAAGGAAAAAAAGGCAACTGCACGGAAAACCTGATCATAGTCCTCCAGTGAGCTGACTTTATAATATTCTGTGAGGCTGTCTTTGAGCCTGCTGTCGAGACTGTCATACGGCGCATCGCCGACGCCAAGCACTGTGACGCCGTTCTTCTTCAGGCGGTCGCAGAAATTCCAGTATGTGTATGGAAAGTTTGGTGAAATAAAAACAAAATTCATAATTATTACCTCTCTTCCTTAAAAACAACTTGTCATATTTTGGATACTGAATAATATAGTATAAAATCAGAATAAATGCAAATTATCGTCTATAAAATACAATACCCTGCAAATTCAGAGAGGTTTTGCCGCCAAAAAAGGCCATTGGTCTTCCATAGCCAATGGCCTTTACCGCGTCTCAATAGAGCCACGCTTCTATTCTGTCCTGCGCACGCTCCCGGTAATCTCTGTCTTTCATCTCCTGCCGGATCTCATACGCCTGCTCCACCTGATCGGTGATGATGCCGTCGGCATCGCCGGCCAGAATCCGGCGCAGATAGTCTTCCTCGTTGACCGTCCACACAAGCACCTTCTTGCCGCCCAGCTGCAGCATCCCGATGTTCGGACCGGCCGCCAGCTGCTCCTCGATAATCAGGTCGTCCACATTGAGTTTGGTGGTGTCGCCGAAACTCATGAAATACAGATACCCGGTTTCAAATTCCGGATACGTGCTCTCCGCGTAATCCAGCACGTCGTATTTAAGGCTGATCAGCGCCGTCTGCTGCGTCATGCCTTCCTCTTTGATAATGCTGACAACATCATCCACCATCTGCCGGTCCGCGGTTTCGCCTTTCAGTTCAACATAAAGGCGGACGTTCTGCGCCCTGGCGGTCTCCAGCAGTTCCTGAAGAGTCGGCACCGTCTCACCGTCGGCCGTGCGCAGCTGCCGGATCTCGTCCATCGTCATCTCCGACGGTTTTTTGCTGACACCGTACAGCCGTTTGAAATCGTCATCGTGATTGATGATGTACTGTCCGTCCTTCGTCCGCTGCACATCGGTCTCGCAGCCGATCACGCCGTAGGCGGCCGCCTTCTCAATGCCCTCGGCAGAATTTTCCGGTGCCAGCGTGCCGCCTGTCCGGTGCGCCACAACGCCCACCGTACTCTCTGCCGGAAACAGCGTATCGTAAAATGCGGTCATCACACCGCTGATGCCGATCAGAACGGCGGCCAGCGCTGCAATGCGGATAACCCGGCCGGTGTGTCTGCTCTTCGGCGCCCGCGGCACGCAGAGCACCGTACCATCTGTATACATACGGTAATACCGCGTCAGCTCCAGAATCCTCAGAGGTGTCATCACCTCATAGAAATAGGCAAACAGAACGCTGCCCAGCAGCGCCATGAATACGCTGAAAAATCTGGAGCCGGCAGCATTTTCCGAGGCCAGCGTTACAATCAGATCCGGCACCAGCAGGCAGACACCGATGATGGCGATGGCGGCCGCCGCGATTATCAGCATAAACAGCAGATAATGCGGGATAAAATGTTTCCAGTGCGCCTTCATCAGTTTTTTCGCGTGGGCTCCGCCCTCCTTCACAGACATGCCGTCCAGCACGATGGCATGAAGTATGAACAGATAGCGCAGTCCCTCGATCAGCATGAATACCGAAAACGCCGCATAGGGAATCAGGTAAGCCGGCGTCGCAAAGATGACGGAGGAAATGAAGTTCGGTATCGTAAGGTCCTTCGTCAGCTGCGTCGTGAAGCCGACACCGACGAGCGGCACCAGAATCGCCACATACAGAATCAGCAGCAGCCCGCGGATGCCTGTCAGTTTCCGGAACGAGCGCACCGCCGCTTTTAAAATCGCGGATGTTCTGCTCTTCTCCTCGCGCAGAATATGGCTGCTGTATATCATCTTCACGTTCAGATCAAATATCATGTAAAGGCACAGGGCGGCGATGGCCAGCAGTATCACAAGCCATCCCTGCCACGTTGTAAACAGGAACCCGAAGTCCCCCGTCGTGACCGCCTCATGCCCGGTCGATGCAATCAGGACGCCGCTCAGCATCCGGATGCCGTACAGGGCTGCCGCCAGAATCAGCCCGGAGACAATCTGGTAATACAGAATGCCCGGGATCGTCTGAAAATACGGCCAGAGCCGCCATCTCTTACCGCCGCCGCCTGAAGCGGACGGACTTTTCCCCTTATCGACTGTTGTATCCAATCCTTTCTCCCCTCTGCTCAGCTGCTTTCGCCGGCTTATTGCTTCTTGTCTGACCGACGCATGAGCCTTACCGCGCTCGTCATGCCGGACAGGTAGCCGCCGCGGAATGCTTCAAAACCAGCCTCATCATGCTCTTTAAATAAAGCCGTAAAAGCTCTGGAAGCTTCATCGTCTTTGCCGGCCATATAGGCTTTCCACTTCTCCCATGCATCGCGGGCGGCATCGTCTGCCGTATCATGTCCGTCTGTTCCCATCTATTGCGCCTCCTCTCCGCTCTTTGGCTGCATTTATTTTTTTCATTATACCAGATCACGGCTCATCCGGTTTGATAAATGCCGCCTTCATGGTATAATATTGGCTGAATCTAATTACAGGAGCGTCATCATGAAAAACGGAATTTTACTTAAAGTCATGGGCTTTATCATGTTCATCCTCGGTGCCGTGACGATGCTTGTCGGCGCGTATTCTCTGGCCGCAACGATCCGCACATCAGCCGGTCCTTTTTACGTCTTCAGTGCTGTCCTCATTCTGGCCAGCGCCGCGACGCAGCTGTTCGGCGGATACCTCGGCGTGGCCTACAGCGGCTATACGGCCGCCAGACACCACTGCGTACCGATCGCTGTGATCGTCATCGTGCTGAACCTGATCGCCGCCTTTCTGAGCAGCCGCGTCTCGGAAGCATTTTCCATCGCAAGCATCCTGCAGGGTCTGGCAGTGCCGGCACTGTATCTGCTCGGTGCATGGTTCTCGGGCCGTTCATAGGCGAAGACTAAAGATCTGAATCATCGCATTCAGGTCTTTTTTTATGCTCTGAAAAAGGCTGCGGATAAAATATCTGCGATCTGACCTTATCAAATTTATTTATTTTGGGTATTTTTAGATAACCAAAATGGTCTATAATCGAATTATCCAGTAAACAGGTATGAAATCAGGAAAACCGCGGATTCCGGTATTCATGCATTTTTGAACAAGGGGAGATTGTTATGAGTATACAGAATAAGCAGCAAACAGATGCACATGTACAGGCGCAGGCACGCACAGCTGCCGCACCTGCCGACAAGACACACGAGCTGGTCATCACCGCTCTTTTCGTGGCACTGACCTATGTTTTCACATGGCTGATCAATATCCGCCTGCCGCTGCCGGGTTCCGGCGGCCTGATTCATCTGGGCAATATTCCGCTTCTCGTCGCTGCCATGCTGTACGGCCGCAAGACGGGCGCGATCGCCGGCGGTGTCGGCATGGGACTGTTCGACCTGCTGAGCGGATGGACGCTCTGGGCACCTTTTACCTTCGTCATCGTCGGCTTCATGGGCTGGACGGTCGGCATGTTCGCCGAGAAGCAGCCGATTCACAATTACCGGCTGAACTACATCGCAGCCGTTGCCTGTGCCCTCGTGATCAAGGTGGTTGGCTACTATCTCGCCGAGATCGTCATCACCGGCAACTGGGCGGCGCCGGTCGGCTCGATTCCGGGCAATGTTCTGCAGGTTACCATCGCCGGCATCATCGTTTTCATGATTCTGCCAGCCATCCGCAGATACAGAAAAATCTGAACTCATCCGGCCTGTAAAAGGCCGATCCTCCGGGCGTAAAACGCCCGAAACAGCGAAGGACCTTTCGGTTCCGGCTGATCTGCCCTCTGGTACAGAGAGTAAGATCAGGGAGCCAAAGGTCCTTCCTTTGTGTTAGAATGAATTTGCCGTGAAACCGCAGCTGCTTCTGCATGCAAAGCAGAGCGGCATAAAAAAGGTACAGCAGGTCCTGGTTCTATAATCGGGGGAAAACTATATAACTAAGATGAAATGCCTGAAATGGTCATTAACCTGCTGTACCGGAACCGACACAAAGTATATCGGTTCATGTTTATAGTTTACACATAATTTGGGATTCATCAAGTACTTTTTAAATGTTTTTATAATTTATTGTACACTGTCAGTTTGTATGTTTCACAGCAGATGGCAGGGAACAGAAAGGCTTATTGATGGCAGATATTATTGTTATTACAGACGGGGAAAAACGCCGCGCGGCCTTCCGTGAAGGCGAGACTTATCTGGCGCTTTTCCGGCGCGCCGGCATCGCGGTGAACGCGGAATGCGGCGGGCTTGGCACCTGCGGCAAATGCACCATCGCGCTGCATAAAAACGGCGTCACGCGATATGTGCCGGCCTGCCGCACGGCCGTCGATCCGTCCTGGACCGCCGAGGTCCCGGCGCAGGCGCCGGCGGTGATCGAGGAAGAAGACGCGGGATCAGACGCCGCAAAAGTCGGTGGGAAAAGCGCCGCGCCAGACGCCGCGGCAGCCGGCAGAAGAGGCGCAGGTACAGCCTCCGCGGCAGCCGGTGAAGAAGGCGCCGCGCTGCCAGGCGGCAGTTCCTATACCGCGGCCGTCGACCTCGGCACCTCCACGGTGGCGGTCCGCGTATTTCCTTCCGGCTGCGTACGCCGCCGGCGCACCTGCACGCAGTGGAACGCTCAGCGCACCTACGGCGCCGACGTCATCACGAGAATTCAGTATATTCAGGAACATCCGGAAGGCCTTGCGGACCTGTCACAGATTCTGTGGAAACAGATTCTGAAGATGGCCTGCGGCCTGCTGCCGGAAGGCGCACACCTTGACCGGATTTTCCTTGCCGGCAACACCATCATGCAGCACATTGCAGCCGGCCTGTCGCCGGTTGGCATCGCGCACGCGCCTTTCCGGCCGGAGACGCTGTTCACTGAGGACAGCTTTTTCCCTGATCCGGTGTCCGGCACGCCGGTCTGGTACGCACCCTGTGCGGCCGGCTATGTCGGCGGCGACATCACGGCCGGCCTCTATGCTTCCGGCCTGCCCCGCAGGCGCAGCACTTTTCTCTACCTGGATATCGGCACCAACGGCGAGATGGCCCTGATCCGGGACGGGCGCATCACCTGCTGCGCGGCAGCGACCGGCCCCGCCTTCGAAGGGTCCGGCATCGCCTGCGGCATGACCGGTGTAAGCGGCGCCATAAGCCACGTCCGCTGGACGGGCAGCACGTGGCAGACCGATGTGATCGGCGGCGGGAAGGCACGCGGTATCTGCGGCTCCGGCCTGATCGAACTGCTCGCCCTGCTGGTCCGCTATCATGTGATCAGCGGAAACGGACGGCTCCTGCCGCCCGATGAACTGCCGCTCCCGTGGTCGCAGTTCATGACTGCAGATAAAAACGGCGATGCCGTCCTGCATCTGATCGGCCAAATCTGCCTGACGGCGGATGACGTGCGCACGCTGCAGCTGGCAAGAGCTGCCGTGGCCGCCGGTATCGATGTCCTGCTGAAGGAAAACGGCATCGGCCCGGCACAGATCGACGAGACGATACTCGCCGGCGGTTTCGGAACGCACCTCGACCCGCAGAGCGCAGCAGATGCCGGCATGCTGCCGGCCGGGCTTGTCTCCCGCACATCCGCCATCGGCAACGCCTCTCTCGCCGGCATCACGGCGGCCGCCGCCGATGCGCAGGCACGGGAAGAGATCCGGCAGATTCAGGAAAGCTGCACCTATCTCGAGCTGTCCGGCAGCGACCTTTTTTCGCAGTCCTACCTTGCCCATATGGACTTTTACCCGGAATACGACGAGGAAGAATAATACAATCCGGCAAAGCTGTCGGCGCAGGCCGTATTTTATTCGACAAACACCGCCGGCAATGTTAGAATAGGAACACCGGAATCCAAACAGAAAGGAAATTGAGCATATGAAGAAAATATTTATGATTGCCGCACTGGCCGCATCTCTGTGCCTTAGCGCCTGCGGCAGCTCTGCAGGCAGCTCCGCTGCCGACACACAGGCCGCTTCAGCAGAAACGGAGGCCGCCGCTTCGGAGACGGAAGATGCTTCCTATCAGACACTGCTCGATGACAGCACGGCAAAGATCGAATACGTCAATGTTTTCGAGGCAAACGGACTGCAGGGCGACACCTACATGACGCTGAAGGTGAAGAACAACACCGACGAGGAGATCACCGTATCCCTCGAGGATGCCGAGATCGAAGGCGAATCCGTAACCGTAAAGCCGGGCTCCGACAACAGTCTCGCCGCCGGCAAGGAGACACAGATGACCTTCCTGATCAAGGGCTACACGATGATGCAGTTCGAGGAACTCACCTGCAAAATCAACATCCAGGACAAGAGCCTCAGCACGATCGAGGAAACCGATCCGATCACGATCATCAAGTAAAACGGATGCAGATGAAAACGGGAGAAACCGAATGCGAAAGCCTCGGTTTCTCCCGTTTTTCATATCTGTTCTGCACGGCTCTTTCTGCGTCTTCTGACACAGGCCGCCGCAGCCGCAAGAAGCGTGACGGCTGTCACCGCCAGACCGGCGCGGCTGCCGGGCGCGGTGTAACGGATTTCCACTTCGTGCGTGCCTTCCGGTACCTGAAAGCCCAGAAACGCGCCGTTTACCTTCTGTCCCTGCACTTCCTCTCCATCGATCAGGATGCGGAAATTGTCCTCGTACGGCACCGTCGTGATCAGCCACTGATCGCTGCCGGCCGTCACCGTACCGGTATAGCCGTCTCCGTCCGGCGCCGTCTGCAGGTCTGCCGCCGACTGGTACAGATCCCGGCTGGCCTGCTCATCCACCGATGCACTGCAGCATTCGATGTCCTTGATGTCGTAATCGCCCGCCCCCAGTGTCAGATCCAGCGAATCCGTTCCTTCCTGCACCTGGATGACATAGTGAAACACCTCGTTATTATTGTAATAGCGCGCATCGCTGCTGCTCAGCAGATTGCTCTCCGTACCGATGTCGATCCGGACATCTTTTTCTTTATGATTTTCAACCCGGAAAGAAATAAACAGATAATCGCCTGCCGGTTCCTCATTCCATGTCAGCGTGGTATCCATGTCCTTCGATGCTTTGACATGCAGCGTATCCTCTTCTGCCGTCACGCTGCCCTTATCTGTATCCTGCTCGTCCACCGATACCGACACCGGCTCTGTCTCCGGCGTCTGCACCGCATCTTCACTGTCCGGCACGGCGGCCGCCTCCAGCAGAGCCAGCTGCTTTTCTGCCCATGACAGATCGTCCCACTGTGCCTGCGGCATGGTCTGATCCGTCAGATAAAACACCGGTGAAACCTGTTCATTTTCATAGAGAGCCGACTGCCCTGAACCGCTGATCAGGGACCAGCCATCTACGCCGCTGCCGCCGACAAGATACTTAACGCCCATAAACCGCAGAAACAGCGGATCATTCTGCGGGTCCTGCATGAAAACATTGCGGGCGGACCGCGCAAGGCCCAGCGACTGCCGGAAATCATCATACGTCTGATTGCTCAGCGATGAATAGCAGGTCGTCAGGTTCTGCCCGGTCTCCCAGACCCGGTTCTCATTGGCATTTTCATATTCCTCGCTTCCGCGGACTTCCATCCGGTACATACTGTCATCCTCCGACAGCACCGAGTGGATCGTCCCGGCCGTATCCGTATCATGAAGCGCCTGCTCCGCCTCTGCCGTCACCCGTGTATCCATAAGGTTCGCTGTCTGTATGATACACATCAGAACCATCGCCCCCACTGCCGACGCGGCCGCGATCGCTCTCTGCCGGAGCAGATAAGTCAGCAGCAGCATCAGGCCGCAGAGCAGCATATCATACACCAGCATCTCTTTGCCCCTGTTTTTCAGGACAAACAGCAGTGTCAGACAGTAGCCGCCCAGCACGGACTGCCATTTCATTTTCCCGCTGCCCATCCACTCGAGGAAACGGGCGCAGAGCAGACACACGAGCGGCAGAAACGGGATATACGCCTTGCTGCGCGCGTACAGTCCGCCGTTGAGCACCCACGCGAAAACCGGAAAAATAAACAGAATGCAGAGCACGATCGCCAGCCATCTCTCCCGGCAGCCCCGCGTGAAAATCCAGCTGCACAGCATGACAAGCGCGATAACCGTAAGCCCCAGTCCGTAGTCGGAATACAGAAATCTGTGCACGGAAAGGTCCGGCAGGAAAAGATCGGCCGGCCCCGTCACGTCCGACCCGCTTCCGCTGCTTCTTCCGCCCAGCACGGCATAGACAATCGGTCCCAGGTAGAAAGCCGAGAGCGCGATCCCGACCAGCGCCGGCACGAACTGCCGGATGCAGATGAGCAGATACCGCCCGAACTTCTCCTGGTGAAATATTTCGCTGTTGATAAAAAGGATATAAAGAACCAGAACCGCCAGACAGGCCGGTGCGAAATAGAAGCTGTTCAGGATCATGCAGAGCGTGCCGACAGCCATCAGCACGCCGCTCCCCTTCTCCCGCCGCCGGTCGGCACCGATCAGCATCATCAGCAGAAACGGCATGTATTCGACGAACATGACCTGCGATATGGTCTGCCCGACGATGGCGAAGGACAGCATCAGCATCAGCGCCCCGATGAAGCTCTCCTTCTCACCGGTATGGCGGCGAAGCCAGAAAAAGCACAGAATGCCATCTGCCAGCTGCGTAAGCACCCCGACGATCTGGAACCAGGTTTCCATGGAGATAAAAGGAAAAAACCAGGAGAGCAGATAGAGCGGGTTGTAAAGTCCGTAATAGGCGAAATACCAGATGTTCTGCCCGCCTCCGAGTTCACTCGCGAACTGCGGGAAAAAGTTATGCGTCCTGTAAAAACGTTTTCGGAAATAATCGGCATACGCCGTATGCTGATTGATCCAGTCTTCATTCGTTCCTGCGATCGTACCGTGACGGTACTCCAGAAAAAGCACGAAAACTGCAGCCGCCGCAAAAACCAGCATGTAGATCCATACCTGCCGCCGCGCTGCAGTCTTCACCGATGTATTTTCCGCCAAAGAGTGTGCCTCCTGCTTATTGATTTTCGTCACCTATTAAAACACGCTCCCCGCGAAAAAGCAAGTTAATTCAGACTGTCTGGTGACGTTTCTTCAATGCAAACAGCGTCATCATGACAATCGCCAGCGCATAGGCCAGCTGAATGGCCAGCGACTGCAGCAGCAGGGAAATGCTGCCGCCATCCAGCTTTGTGCTGGAGGCCAGCGTCTCAACGCCCGTTTCATACCAGTAAACCGGCAGGAAATGCGCTGCCCTGACAATGCCGCTGCCCATCAGTTCAAGCGGCACAAAGACGCCGCAGAGGAAACACAGGCCCAGGCTGATAATATTGGCCAGCGCCGCAACCGACTCCTCTGACCTCACAAAATTGCCGATCAAAAAGCCGATGGCTGCCGATACGGAAAGCAGCGCCAGCGTCTCCAGCAGATACCAGCCGGCCATCGATGAGGTGTAAAAGTCCGCACCCTTTGTCATAAGCGGAAGCAGCAGCGTTACCGCCCAGAAGATGAGGAAGAGCTGAAGGAAGGCGGCAATCGCCTGCAATGCCTGTCTGACCGGCGGAACCGGTGCCGCCGCGATCCGGCTGCGGATTTCCCTGTGCGAAAACGGCATCATCACATAGCTGATGATATAGATCATGACCGACAGGTACAGATACGGAAAGTAGACAAACAGCCAGGAGTAGTACGGCCGCTCGCTCTGTGACAGCGTGTCGGTCTGCATCATCGTCACCTCTGCCTTTTCCGCCGCTGAATTTTTCGCCAGAGCGGCCGCTTCCTCTTCGGAATAGCCGCTGGCCAGCAGTGCCGATACCAGTGTCATGAAATTTTCCGTAACAGAATCCAGATAATAGCCTGCGCCGCTCCCCGGCTCCCGGACGGAGCGGATTTTCAGCTGGTCCGCATCGCCTTCTGCCAGTTTTTCCCCGAAGCCTTCCGGGATGAAAAGGACATAGTCGGTATTGCCGGAGTAGAGGAGGCGGGAGAGCCGCTCCTTGTCCATCGGCGACTGCGTGACATTGTTGTCGGCGGCGAGGCAGTCCAGCAGCGCCTGCGAAACCGCGCTCTGGTCCTCATCCACCGCCATGATATTCTGGCGGTCCGGCTCGAAGGTCCGGATCTGCCTGCCCGGTATCGTATTTGTGATCATCACGCAGATAAGGGTAAAAATCGCCACATAAGAAATCAGAACACCGATATTTTTCTGTATGATTTTCAGATAACCTCTATATACTGACATAGCGTTCCCTCCTCAGGCGGATAAATGCCAGAAATGCCATTCCGACCGACCAGGCCGCCAGCAGCACGATGCGCAGCATGAATGCCGACTGGTCTTCGTAAATATTCAGGTAGTACAGCGCATCGCTGATCAGGGCGGCCGGGTTGAGGCGGTTTACGATCGGCGCCTTCGCCTCAATGATCTGCTTCATATTGCCGTACATCAGGCCCGCCATGAAGCAGAGGGCCAGCGGCACCGCCGTCGTCAGGATTGCCTTCACGCCCGGCCGCACTGCCATCGAACCGATGAAAATGCCGGCGGACACGCCCAGCAGACTGCCGCAGGCGGCAACCAGCAGCATTTCCCCAAAATGTGCCATGATATGCACCTGCAGGACATAGTTCAGATAAAACAGCAGTACCAGTACGCTGGCGAACTGAATCACAAAGCCGACGAACATATCCGTCAGCACGGTCAGCAGCTTGCTCCTCGGGGAGACGGCCCGGCGCGCTGCCAGCGGCGAAATGTTGGCCGCGCTTTCCTCGCCCAGCCGCTGTCCCATAAAGCAGCCGAAAAAGCAGGCCATCGCAATCAGCGCGAAGAAATACTCCATCGTCTCATCGAAGGATTTCCCGCCCAGCGACGTATTTTCCACATATGTCCTGGTATCCGAGCCGATCTGCTCAATAAAGGCGGGGATGCGCTCCGGGTGCTTTTCAGACATATCCCGGATCACGGAATCGTACTGCATATATTCCTTCAGGATGCCCGACAGCACAGTCTCCCCGAAACCGCTGCCGGCGACCTCCAGAGACGGTTCCTGTGCATTTGTATAGATGCCCGTTACATCGCCGTCTTCGAGCGCCTGCACCGCTTCCTCCTGATCCATCTGCCGGACTTCCAGGATGCCGCCGTCCAGCTGGCCGAGCATCTGCGTGAAAAATTCATTTTCCTCTCCCACGACCGCCGTCGGCACGGGTTCAAACGGATCCGCCTTGCCGAGGCCGCCGAACGAAAGGTAAAACAGGGTGCCGAGCGCCAGCGGAAAGAAAAGCCCCCAGAAGATGCCGGATCTGTTCCGCAGCGCCTGTATGAATCTGTATCTGAGCTGCAGCATGGCTGTCTCCTCCTTCTGATCAGTCCCGAAGATCCTTGCCGGTGATCTCGAGAAAAACATCGTTCAGCGTCGGTTTCTCGGAGAATACGCGCCCGAAGGCAATCTTTCTGTCCTCGAGATAATGCAGCAGAAGGATCAGATTGCCGCTGCTGCCGTACTTGATTGTCAGCGTTTCCTCCGCATAGGTCACCGAAAACACATTTTCCATCGCGCGGATTTCCTGCAGCGCCGTCTCATCCAGTGCGATTCCCTCGACGGTCACCGTCTCGCCCGTGCGGATCATGCTCTTGAGCTCATCCGCCGTCCCGCTCGCGATGCACCTGCCGTGATCGAGGATCGCCAGCCGCGTGCAGATCTGTTCGACTTCCTCCATATAATGGGAGGTGTAGACGATGGTGGAGCCGTTTTTGTTGAGCTGCCGGATACCCTCAAGGATATGATTGCGGCTCTGCGGGTCCACGGCCACGGTCGGCTCATCCATGAAAATGAGCTTCGGCCGGTGGGCGATGCCGCAGGCGATATTCAGTCTGCGCAGCAGGCCGCCGGAAAGCTGCTTCGGCTTCTTTTTCCGGCAGTCGGACAGGCCGGTGAATTCCAGGGCTTCTTCCACGCAGTCCTGCCGCATCTTCCGGTCGGTCACATAGAGACTGCAGAAATAGTCGATATTTTCATACACATTCATCTGTTCAAAAACGGCCACGTTCTGGAAAACCACGCCGATATTGCGCTTGGATTCATAGGAGGACGGTTTCATCGGGCTGCCGAACACCTCGATCTCTCCTCTGTCATATTTCAGCAGGGAAAGAACGCAGTTGATCACCGTCGTCTTGCCGGATCCGTTCGGTCCGAGGAGCCCGAAGATTTCCCCTTCCTGCACCGTCAGATCCAGATGGTCCAGCGCCAGTACGCCGCCGTACCGTTTCACAAGATTATGAATACTGATTACAGAGTCCATATCATCCCTCCGTTCTGTTTCTTTCTGTAATTCCATGATATAATTTACAGCGAACAGAAAACAGTATCGGATGTCATGAAATCAGATGACATCTGTCACATACGACGAGGACAGCAATGAAAACCATTCTTTATCAGACAGCCTGCATAGGCATACTGTTCGTGTACGGCATTCTGGAGATTCTGAATCAGGCGGCCGCCGGCAGCACCATCCTGTGTCTTCTGCTCACCGCTGCCGCTGCCTTCGGCTCCTCCCTGCCCGAACGTTCCTGGCCGCCCGTTCTGATTGCGCTCGCCTGCGCGGTTCTGTACTGCCTGTTTCCGGCGGGGCTGTTCTTCATCCCGCTGGTTCTGTTTGAACCGTTCCGCCGCAGGCTTTACCCGGCCGCACTGTTTTTTCTGCCTGCCCTGATTCTCGGGAGTCCCGGGGCCGCCGCCGTCGGACGCATTCTCACGCTCTGTGCGGCTTCGCTGCTCCTTTCGATCGGCACTGCCGTATACACCAGTCAGCGGCAGACCATACAGGACATCCGGGATACGGCCGCCGAGCACCGGATGGATCTGGAACGCCGCAACAAGGCACTGCAGAAACAGCAGGACACGGAAATCTACACGGCCACGCTCAAAGAACGAAACCGGATCGCGCGGGAAATTCATGATAATGTCGGCCATATTCTCTCGCGCAGCATCATCATGACGGGCGCACTTTCCACAATCAACACCGATGAGAAAATGAAAGAGCCGCTGCAGCTCCTGGAAGCACAGCTGAATCAGGCCATGACCTCGATCCGGGAAAGCGTGCACGACCTGCATGATGACTCGATGGATCTGAAAGAAGCCTCGGAAATGCTGATACGGGATTTCACCGCCTGCCCGGCCGACCTGAATTACGAGATGTCCCGCATCGTACCGAAAAATGTCAGATACTGTTTCCTCGCCGTGCTGAAAGAGGCACTGACGAACGTCGCCCGCCATTCCGACGCCACGCAGGTAAAGGTGCAGATGATCGAGCACCCGGCGATTTACCAAATGGCCGTGCAGGACAACGGCACCGTGACAGGACGCCGCCGCCCGGAACAGACCGGACAGGGCATCGGGCTGCAGAACATGCGCGACCGGGTGCAGGCGCTTGGCGGCACCGTCCATATCACGCAGGACTGCGGATTCCGCATTTTCATTTCCGTACCCAAAAAACAGACAAATCATGATCCGGAGGAAAAATGATAACAACATCGATTATCGACGATGACAATCTGATCACCATGGCGCTCACGACGATACTCGGTGCCGTGCCCGACCTGAAAATCTGCGGCACCGGCAGCAGCGGCGCGCAGGCCGTCAGCCTTTATCAAAAAGAAAAGCCGGATGTCCTTGTCATGGACATCCGGATGAAAGATATGGACGGTCTGACCGCCCTCGAGACAATTCTGGCAGAGGACCCTGACGCCAGGGTGCTCCTGCTCACGACCTTTCTGGATGATGAGTACATCATCCGGGCAATCCGCCTCGGCGCCCGCGGCTATCTGCTGAAGCAGGATTACAGCGCGCTGCCGGCCGCCATCCGGGCGGTGGCTTCCGGACAGGTCGTCTTTGGCGAAGAGGTGACCGCCAGAATACCGGGGCTGATGACCGGCCGGCACCCGGACGGCTTCGACACTTCTTCCCTGACAGAACGGGAAATCCTGCTCTGCCGCTACGTCGCAGACGGGCTTTCCAACAAGGAAATCAGTGAAAAGCTCTTTCTGTCAGAGGGCACCGTCCGCAACTACCTCTCGTCCGTGCTCAGCAAACTCGGTCTGCGCGACCGGACGCAGCTGGCCATTTACTATCTGACCGGTGAAAAACCGGCTTAGGCAAAGCCGTCCGGCAGCAAGCCGATCAGGCAGCGCCCGGCTCCCTCTTTATCGAAAGCAAGCGCCACACTATAACCGCGGCAGCGGCTGCCGCCGCCGACACCGTCCCCTGCACCGGCACGGTCATATGCATGGTCGGATTCTGCACGGCTGCACTGGCTAAAACGGACGGCACCAGACTGATCAGCACCAGAACCATATACAGCACCGGCGCACGCTTTTTCTTTCCAAACAGCATCATCAGCACGGAACCGGCAAAGGCTGCCGCCATGGCAATAAGCAGAGCCGTCAGCGCGATATACGAAATCCGCGCAGTACGGATGGCATCGTCATCGACGTCATGATTGCTGCTGGCGCCATCTATCTGCTCCACCGTCATTTTCAGCAGGTCGACATGATTGGTATAGCACGTGTACAGATCCGAACAGATACGGGCGAGCTCTATGTAGGATGCCGTGCCGTCCCGCAGCGCCCCTGCATAATAAAGTTCCATCTGATATACCTGCTCCGCGGACAGATCCGTATCCTGATACTCCACAGCCGCGCGGATCTCACGCTTTATCTGCTTTTTATTATCCTGCAGATTCTGATAAACTTTGCTGAAATCTTCGGCCGATTCCGGACTGCGGATACCCGCGCCGGAAATCCACACCCGCGCCGAAAACACCATCAGCATCAGCGTGACCGCAAAACGAAGTATCCGGCGCCTCCTGCCGGCGGCAGATGCGCCCAGCAAAGCCGCTGCTCTGTTATTTTCTTCCATTGCTATCCTTTCCTTTCCCCAAAGGCAATACCTGACTGCATTTACTTTTCAATAATAACACCGGCCGCCATCCGGAAAGGTTTCATAAATAACGGTAACGGTATCGGCAGTGCCGCCTTGCCGCAGAAAACCGCCCCGGCTGCCAGGCGCCGGAGCGGTCTTTTTGTTAAAGGATATGAAGTTCTTTTGCCTTGTCGGTCAGCTCATCCCGATAGTCCGGGTGCGCCAGGCCGATGATCGCCTTCACCCGCTCATACATCGGGAGTGCCTTCAGGTTGACGCAGCCGTACTCGGTGGCCACGTACTGGACATCCGACCTCGCCGTCGTCACCGCCGTGCCCGGCGGAAAATACGGCATGATCCGGCTCATCCGGCGGCCATCCTTGCGCGTCAGGGTGCTGGTCAGGGCGATAAAGGACTTGCCGCCCTTTGCCATCTGGGCGCCGCGGACGAAGTCGACCTGCCCGCCGGTTGCGCTCTGCTGATGCCCTGCCAGGCAGTCCGCCGCGACCTGTCCGTACAGGTCCACGGCCATCGCCGTGTTGATGCTCATCATATTGTCATTTTTCGCGATCACGGCGGGATCATTGACCCTGTAATACGGGGCGAAATAAATGTCTTCATTGTGATCGATAAAATCGTAAAGTTTCCGCGAGCCGACCGCGAAAGCCGTCACGGTCCGCCCCTTCATATAAGTCTTGCGCTGATTGGTCACAACGCCGCTTTTCATCAGCTCCATCATCGAATCAGACAGCATCTCGGTATGGATGCCGAGGTCATTGTGATCCTTCAGCCCGTAGCCGACGGCATTGGCGATGCCGCCCAGCCCCAGCTGCAGCGTGGCGCCGTCCGGGATCAGCTCGACGATGTGTCCGGAAAGCGTCCGGATCGTGTCATCGACCGGCAGATCCGGGATTTCCCAGAGCTCATCATCCGCCTCGGTCACGTAGTCCGCCTCGGTGATGTGGATCCGGTTGTTCTCCCCGAATACTCGCGGCGCATTCCTGTTGACCTGCAGCAGCACGGTGCCGGCCTGCTCCTTCACATAATCGTGAAATGAGGTGCCGAAGGCGCCGTAGCTCATGTACCCGTTCTCATCCGGCGGCGAAACCTCGAAGAATGCGACATTCGGCCGGGCGACCTCGTGGCACCAGGTTCTGATCTCGCTGAGGTGGATGGACGTGAACTGCGTCTGTCCGTTCTGAATGCCGGCGCGGCCGCCGAACCCGGCGAAATAACTGATTGTTGAGAAATGTCCTTTTGCTTCCGGGAGGAAAAAAGGAAGAACCCGCGGCGTCAGCCCATGCAGAATCACCACGTTTTCGAGCTCGTCCCTGCGCGCATACAGCGCTTCTGCCAGTTTCCATGCGATACTGGAAGCCGAACCGATAAATACGCGGTCGCCGCTGCGGACAAGCTTCACCGCCTCCTCCGGTGTCCTCCGTTTGACTTCGTAAATCTTCTTCCATTCCATACTCACAGCCTCCTTATTCATGTTTTCAGTGCAGAAAAGTGTACCGGAAATAAAAAAAATGGCATGTGTCGTTTGGCGGCGGCCGATGCGGCCGGCCGCCGTAAGCTGCATATGTCATCAAAGAAACTGCTGAGAAAGGAACTCTTTCTCAATATCAATGTATCATTTTTTATACATAAGCGCAATCATTTCTGTTCATCCGCCGGATCGCCGCTCAGCCGGTCCTCCCACACCAGCGCGCCGTTCTGCCACGCGCCGTCGAGCAGAAGATCCGCTATTTTCAGCGTATCCAGCCGGCTGCAGAAATCTCCGATGCCGTCTTCAATGGTTTTTCTGATTTTCTGCTCGCCCTCTTTCGCATGCGCCTGTCCCGGGAACAGCCGCTGCGTATAATCGGACTGGGTAAACACCATCTCGCCCTCGCCCAGCGCGGTGAAAATATCCTTCAGACTGATCTCATCGGCCTGCCGCGAAAGCACGTATCCGCCATTCCGGCTGGCACTCGAAATGATCAGGCCGCTGCGCGAGAGCTTTCGCAGAATCTTCTTCAGATACGAATCAGACACCTGAAGAAGCGCGCTCATCGTGCTGCTCTTTACCGGCCGGTGCTCTTTTTCCAGCGCCAGAATAACAACGACATAAATTCCCTGTTCAAAAGTGCTGCTTATTTTCATTCCCCAATCATCTTCCTTACGAGCTCGTCAGCCACGTCATTGACATGCACGGGCCTCATGTTTTTTGAAAAAATGCCGAAAAACTTCAGGAGCGGAACCATTCTGCTCATGGAATCATTCCTTCCGTTTCCATATACCAGTGTCGGGCTCACGTATTCGGTCCGGATGCCGCTCGCCTTCAGCTTCTCAATGATCCGCTTCTTGCCTTCCACGAAGGACTTCGGTCCGAGAACGCCGCCGATCATCCCCATGGCTTTTACCTTCTTCTGGCGGGCAATCCGCAGCATCACATCCGCCGGGGCATCATTGAACCGTCTGAACTGTTCCGGGTCCTTTTCCGGCCGTCCGACAAAATCCACAATATAATCGACCTGCTCCGGCATCACCTTCATGACCGCCTCGCAATCCGCCGAGTCCGCCTGCACATTCGTGATCCGCGCATCCGCAAGAGCATTCTTCCCGGAACGGGAAACAACGACGAACCGGGCATCCGGGTCCTTCGCCATCCACTTCTGTGTTACATTTCTCCCAAGATATCCATTACCGCCAAGCATAACCACTGTACTCATACAATACCACCTCTGTTTTAATCTGAGACATTTTTTATCCTTGGTTATTTTATATCCTGAGATATATTTTGTCAACGGTTTTCGGATTAAATATTTTTTCCGATCATCTGCGTGATGACCAGCTCAATGATTTTACCGTCGACTCTTTCGTCAAATTTTCTGGAAAACAGATGTCCGGCCTCTCTGGCCGCTTTCAGCCGGTCCAGATCGCCTGCGCGCCAGGTATACGGTCTGCCGTCCCACCAGTTGATATAACGCAGATTGCCCTGCAGTTCCTCCGGCCTGTCGTGCACCGGCTTGCTGCAATATACTTTATCTCTGAATTCCGGGTGCATGTTGACAGCCGTCTGGACCAGCAGTTCGTCCACCAGATATCCTTTCCCGAACACCTTGAAAATTCGATCCTCCTCGTTTACGATTGTCTGCGCCAGATCATCATCGATACTGAACCAGTTCGAACCGTATCCGATCCTGTCCAGCGGAATCTCCTTTTCATAAAAAGGGAAGAGATCAAAAAGCGATTTCTGCGCCTTCATCAGAATCCTGTCCTGCAGTTTTCTGCTTCTGTAGGATTTCCTGTTAATATGCGGCGATACCCTGCGTCTGAGATCCTTCGCATTTCCCATGGCACTGTATGTGATAAATTCCATGCCGGGGTGCGCATCAAAAAAAACATGGATCGTATCCTGATCCGCCAGCGGAAGGTCAAGCCCGGAAAGCAGATGATAATATGCATAGTGCTGCGGTGCGGCGGCCTTCAGCAGATTCAGTTCAGCCTGTACCTGAGAATAATCCCCCCAGTAAATCGGAATGCGGCTGACCGGAACGAGTTTCGAAAAAGAGGTGGAAAACTCTGCCGGCGCCGGCGCGTTCCTGCTCTTCCGGTCAATCAAAAGATAAATGTCATTGCGTGCATCGTCCAGAACAGATATCAGTTTTTTAAGCTGTTTAAAATTCCTAAATTGCAACAACAAGTTGGACACCCTCCGCTAGGCAGTAGCCTGGTAGATTCGGTCGATTTCCTCCTCGAAGATTTCATCCGGGGTTCT
>OMWM01000086.1 GCA_900314775.1 uncultured Eubacteriales bacterium
CACGATGGACACCCTTGCCTTCGGCTATATCCTTCCCACTACCGGGCGGATTCCGGACTTTCACCGGTTAGAAACGTGCGCCCGCCGGGCGCACCATAGCAAAAGGGCCGGAGCACACAGCCCCGGCCCTGTATGGTTCCTGCTTTTACAGGATATCTTCTCTCTTGATATAGCCCGGATTATCCGGTGTGGAGACAATCTCCTTCGTATGCACAATCTGTGCCCATTTATCCACTACCTGATTCTCCAGATGAACATCCTTGCCGATCTTCGCGTATGCCAGCACAACGCAGTTGCGGATAACCGCGCCTTCCTCGATCATGACGCCGCGGCCGATCACGGAATTCTCAACGGTTCCCTTGACCGTGCAGCCGTTGGCAATCAGCGAATTCTTCGCGCTGCCCGTCTCGAAGTAACGGGTCGGTGCCGAATCCGTAGTCACCGTGTAAATCGGCCATTCCTTGCTGAACAGTGCCTGTGATTCTTCGATGTTCAGAAGATCCAGGTTCGCGTCGAAATAGCTCTTGAAGTTCGAGCAGGTCTCGAAATAGCCGTGGTGCGCGATGCCGCGGATATCGTACTCGCCGGTCTCGGCTGCCTTGCCGACCGCCTGCGCAAGCGTGTAGACCGATGAATATGCCATCGAACGCTTTACGAGCTCTACGAAAATGTCCTTGGCCATCACGTAGGTGCTCATGAAGATGTTGCGCTCCTTCGCGGTGCCTCTGTTGTAGTCGATCGAAATGACGCCCTTCTGCTTGTTCAGATTCAGAACGTTGCAGTTGAGGAACTTCTCTTTCGCATTGGTCACATGATGGTACAGACAGGTGATATCCGCGCCGGAAGCGATGTGCTGTCTGAGCAGATCGCTGAAATCCTGTACGTAAATCAGGTAGCTCGGCGCGATGACCACATATTTCTCCGGAATACGCTCGATGATATTCAGGTTCTGTGAAAATGCCGCCACATCCGTGTTGTAGATGTCGTTGGTATTGTTATTGGAAAAGAGAACCTGCAGCTTGCCCTTCTTGGAATTGATGTTGAAGGAACTGCCGCTGCTCAGATGCTCGATCAGGGAACGCGGATTCTCGCGCACGTATACCTGAATATGGTCGATGCCGCTGTTGCTCATATTGGAAAGCGGGAAATCAATGACACGATAACGTCCTGCAAATGAGAACGCACCCATCGGCCGGAAATCCTGCAGACCGGATACTCTCTGATGATTGGCTGACGAGGTGATAATTCCGAATGCATCACTCATATCATTCTTCCCCCTTTACATTCTTCGCTGCAAGTGTAATATTCTCACTGTCCGCACTGCCGACTACGGCTCCCTTTCCGATCCGGATACCGTCTGCCGCAAGTGTTCTCGTCACAACGGCGCCCTCTTCCACGACAACGTCAGGCATCAGCACGGAGTCAACGACCTTCGCACCTGCCTCGACGCGGGCACCCGTGAAAATAACGGAATTCGTCACGTCACCTTCGATGACGCAGCCCTGCGTGATATAGGCGCGGTTCACGTTCGCTTCCGGTCCGATATACTGCGGAAGTCCGGCAACGTCTTCTGTGTAGATCTTCCACGTATTATCGTTGAGGTCGAGACCGCTCTTGTCCTTGAGCAGATCCATGTTCGCCTCCCAGAGAGAATCGATCGTGCCGACATCCTTCCAGTAGCCCTCGAACTTGTATGCCCAGAGCGATTTGCCGTCATTCAGAAGGCCCGGGATAATATCCATACCGAAATCATGATGAGATTCCGGATTCTTCACATCTGCTACCAGCATCTTGCGCAGGAGCTTCCAGTTGAAAATGTAGATACCCATCGATGCCAGATTGCTCTTCGGTACCGGCGGCTTCTCCTCGAACTCTTCAATACGGCCCTGTTCGTCCGTATTCATAATGCCGAATCGGGAAGCTTCCTTGATCGGAACCGGAATAACCGCGATCGTCGCATCCGCATTATGCTCCTTGTGAAATGCCAGCATCTCAGAATAATCCATCTTGTAAATATGGTCACCGGACAGAATCAGAAGATAATCCGGATTATAGGTATCGATAAAATCAATGTTCTGCGAGATCGCATCCGCCGTACCTCTGTATACATCCAGGTCGGCATCCGCTTTCTCACGCGGCGGCAGTACGAAAACACCGCTGTCCTTCGTATCAAGACCCCAGCGACGTCCCGCTGCTGCATAGCTGTTCAGGAGAACAGACTCATACTGCGTCAGTACACCGACAATGTCAATGCCGCTGTTAGCACAATTGCTAAGCGGAAAATCAATGATACGGTACTTGCCGCCGAAGGAAACTGCCGGTTTTGCTACCTTTTTTGTCAGATCTTTTAAACGGCTTCCGCGTCCGCCTGCCAGTATCATGGCCAGCATAGTGCTTTGACTCATAAAAAAATCCTCACTTTCTTATAAATTATTTACGTTTGACCGTAATACTCTGCAATTATTATATCCCATAAAAATTGCCGGGTAAATAACCCAGAACATAAATTGTATTTTTTCTGATACGTTTTCTGCATTTTTCACTATGCATTCCGGTTTTTCGGATCGTCCTTGAAAACGGTCCGCAGAAAATCATCTGCGAGCGCCGGCCACGCCATAACTTCCGGATTGATACGCATCTGATTGTGCGTCCGATCCTTATCCAGCTCCGCCTGCAGCAGAGCGATAGCCTCCTCTCGCCGGTTCCCTGTCAGCGCAGGCATGACCCCGCCGCGCAGTGCTTCCAGCAGCTTTTCAATCTGCTGATAAGTGTAATAGCCGCCGATCCGGCCGTTTCCCCAGTCCTCATCGGCCAGCGAGAGGCCGTGCGTACCGGAGGAGAAAATGTGGCAGGCAAAAGGGATGCCGGCACGGCGCAGCGCCGACGCGTAGAGAAAGCTGTTTTCAACCGGGACCGAATCGTCCGTCTGCGTCTGCCAGAGAAAGGTCGGCGGTACATCCCGCGTCACCTGATTCTCCAGTGAAAAATACGCCGGGTCCGCAAAGCGGCTCTGTGGCCGGCCCTCTTCCCCGCCGATCAGCGCCGTGACCGATTCCCGGTGGCTGTATCTGCCGAAGGTGATCACCGGATAGGCAAGTACGGCCGCGTCCGGACGTCCGGAAAATGACTGCAGCGCCGGGTCCGGATCTTCCATATCTCTCCAGTGGCAGCAAAGCGACGCCGCATTGTGTCCGCCGGCCGAAAAGCCGAGCACAACGATCCTGTCCGGCCTGATGCGGTACTGCTGCGCGCCCGCCCGAAGCAGCCGGACGGCGCGGTCCAGATCCCGCATCGGCTGGTCATACAGCGGCGCATCGAGCAGCGGATTCGTCGTGTACGTCAGGACAAATGCCTGATAGCCCATGCGGTAGAACTTCAGCGCAGGCAGCTCTCCTTCCGCCGGGGAGCAGTAGCGATAGCACCCGCCCGGCAGCACAATCACGCACGGCCGGCTGACCGCATCTTCATGCAGATACGCGTGCAGATCGGGCATGAAGCCGAAAGCCGCCGGCCGGTTATATTCTGATTCTTTCCATAACTCAATTCTCATAGGCACCCCGCTAATATACAGATCTGCTTTCATTTTACGCCGGGCCCGGCTGAAAAACAACAAAAAGGCCCGCGGTTGTATTATAATGACAGAAAAGAATCCGCCGCTTAAGGAGACCAGCTATGAAAAGTCAAGTATAAATTAGCAGAAATTTATCTTTTTATCCCATGGCTATAAAAGGGTAACTTTAATAGAGCTCCCTTACAG
>OMWM01000068.1 GCA_900314775.1 uncultured Eubacteriales bacterium
AAGTTCAGCAAGGGTGAAGCCCTTTCTGTTTCTGATCTTGGTGAGTAGATTCTTTTTCATTTTTATGTTCTCCTTTCAAAATAATGTACATAGAATAAAATATAAATTTGTTCCGGATGGAGAAAGATTTTTAAGTCATTTTCTGTCATTCTTTCTCTTTTCTGCAGTAATTATCATTTTCAAAATAACAGTTGTTATAATAATTACTGTGCATTTTCCGTAACAAGTACATTATACATAGAAAATTCATGAAGTCGATGCTTAATTACGAAAATAATACATAACTGATTTAAATGACTTTAAGGTATCCGGAAGGCTTTGCAGAAATACGCCAGCCGGACAGTTACATGTAATTATACATCGTAAACATCGGCAGGTAGATCGAGATGACGATGAATGCGGTGAACACTGCAAGCACAATCAGGATGATCGGGTCAAGCTTTGCCAGTGCCTGTTTCGTCGCGTTGTCCGTCTCATTTGCGTAGAAATCGCCGATGACCTTCAATGTCTGGTCGAGATCACCGGATTCTTCGCCGATGGCACACATCTCGCGCAGGGTCTCCGGGAAGCTGTCACAGTCCTTCATGCTTTCACCGAGGGAGTGGCCCTCCTCGAGGCGCTCCGGAACTTTTGCGATCTGCATCTGCATAATATAGTTCTCGAGTGTCTTTCCCGTGATCTCTACTGCGTGGTTGACGGTGATGCCTGCGCTGATCAGCATGGCCATCGTACTGGCAAAATGCGAAGCCCCGTCCATTCGCCGGATGTTTCCCCAGATAGGAAAACGAAGCTGCGCTTTCCCCTGCCTGATCCTGCCATTCGGAGTTTTTACGTAGAACTTCCAGGCAAGGATCACAGCGACGATGGCGATTGCGATCAGTACCCACCATTTTGCAAAGAAATTGGACATAGCGATGAGCATCTTCGTCATGAGCGGAAGATTTCCGCCGAGATCGTTGAACGTATTCGCAAGGGACGGAATGACAAATACCATGACAATGATAAGAACAACCACTGCTACAGCCAGCACGAAAGTCGGATAGATGAGAGCCTGCTTTACCTTCTGATGTGTCCTGTTCAGTGTGTCGTAGTAATCTGCCATGGACTGGAAAGACTGTTCGATGTTGCCGGTTTCCTCACCGGCACGGACCGTTTCGATGAAGGTCGGCGGCAGCTTCGGGCCATTGCGCTCGAAGCTGTCCGCAAGACCCGCGCCGCTGGAAACATCTTCCGCGGTACTGAGAAAGATCCTGCGGATGTTCTTGTTTTCCGTCTGATTGCCAATGAGCTCCATGCAGCGCGCAAGCGGGATTCCGGAGCGGAGTGTAATTGCGACCTGCGCACAGGCGACAGAAAGGCTCTTGATATCGATATGGTCTGAATTCAAATCCATCGTCAGGATGCTGGTGCGGTCCGGCTGCTCCTTGATGGAGATAATAATCGGGTATTGTTCACGCACCTGAACCGCGGCCTGGTATTCATCAACAGCATTGACGATGCCTTTTACTTCAGAACCATCTGTGGATTGTGCTTTGTAAATATACGTCTTCATTGTCTGAAATGCCTGTATTAACCATGCAGCTAAAAGATGCCTGCACGGGTGCTGTCTAGCGGTATGTCAGTTTCTTCTTCAGGAATTCCTGATCGTTTGCGGCTTCCATTGCTGTTTCTTTTGTAATCGTCCCCTGCTGGACAAGATTTGCGAGGCAGTTGTCCATTGTGATGCTGCCTTCATCTGCATTGGCAAGCATGATGGAGGACATCTGCGGTGTCTTGCCCTCACGGATCAGGTTCTTGATGGCCGGGGTGTTAATCATACATTCGCAGGCAAGCACCCGCCCTCTGCCGTCTGCTCTCGGCAGAAGCTGCTGAGAAAGGATTGCCTTCAATGTCATGGATAGTTCCATGCGGATCTCACTCTGTCGGTCTGCGTTGAATGAGCTCACGATACGGTCGACGGAATCAACCGCCGAATTCGTGTGCAGGGTCGCAAAAACAAGGTGCCCCGTCTCGGCCGCGGTCATCGCGGTCAGCATGGTCTCCGGGTCACGCATCTCGCCGATCAGGATGATGTCCGGATCCTCGCGCAGGACGGCGCGCATTGCGGAGGCATAATCCTTTGTGTCGGTTCCGATTTCACGCTGGTTGATGACGCATTTATCCGGTTTATAGATGTATTCGACCGGATCCTCCATCGTGATGATGTGTTCCCGCCTCGTGTGATTGATTCGGTCAAGGATCGCGGCCAGTGTCGTGGATTTTCCGGAACCGGTTTCACCCGTCACAAGTATGATGCCCTTATGCAGAGTCGGAAACTGGAGAACTATATCGGGGACGCCGAGCTTCTCAAGATCCGGAATATGATCGCTGAGAATACGGAGTGCCATGCTGATATGTCCCTGCTGATGGAAGAGATTGATACGGCAGCGCTCGGCGGCAATGGTTCCGGCAAGGTCGATCTCCCCGGTCTCCTTCAGTTCTCCAAAGCGGTCACCGGCCAGCTGCTCTGCGATGCTTTCGCACTCCTCATCGCCGAGCGGTGTGGACCCGAGATCGATAAGCTCCCCGTTCACGCGGCATTTCGGCGGCAGGCCATACACAATGTGTACATCCGATGCATGTTTTGCCGATGCGATTGTAATCAGGTCCTCTGCCCTAATTTCCATAATTTTCCTGTTTCTGTGTTCACAATGTCTGTTCGATATAAATATTTATCAGTTATGAAGATCGCCCGTTCGGTTCGATTGGCTGAGTATCCGCACAGTCGCACGGATCATCGCTCGTCCTGGTCGGTTGTCTGAGCATCCGCATGGCCGCACGGCTAATCTCTCGCCCGGGTCCTTCATCTCAATCGGTGACCATGATGGTCCTGCAGATTTCCTCAACGGTCGTGATGCCCTCTTCGGCCAGTTTGTCGGCGTGCTGCAGCATGGTCGTGTAATGTGCTGATTTCTGGGCGGTCTCGCGGAATGTCTGCTTGTCGACGTTGCTCGTGATGCAGCGGCGGAGCTCATCGTTCATGGGCAGGATCTCAAAGGCGCCGATACGGCCGCGGTAACCAGTGTGGAAGCACTGATCGCATCCCACGCCGTGGTAGTATTTTCTTCCCGGGTATGCATTGATTCCGGACAGGGAAACAAGCTTCGGGTCGGGCGTATATTCCTGACGGCAGTGCTGGCATACTCTGCGGACCAGACGCTGCGAGATAATGCCGCGGAGGCCGGCCGATATAAGGTAAGGCTCCACGCCCATATCCTTCAGACGGTCAATGGCAGAGACAGCGTCCTCCGTATGAATGGTCGTGATGACAAGGTGGCCGGTGATGGCTGCACGCATTGCAATCTCGGCCGTCTCACCGTCGCGGATTTCACCGACGCAGATGATGTCCGGGTCCTGACGGAGGATCGCACGGAGACCGCTGGCAAACGTGAGTCCCACCTTTTCATTGATCTGCACCTGTGTGGCACCGGGAATATTGTATTCGACCGGGTCCTCGAGCGTGACGACATTCACGCTCTCACTGATCAGCTCCTGCAGGAGGGTGAACATAGTCGAAGATTTGCCCGAACCCGTGGGACCGACAATCATGATAACTCCGCTCGTATTGGCGAGCAGACGGTCGAGTTTTTCATTATCCTCGTCAAAAATCATTCCGATGCCCTTGCGGGTCAGCATCTGTTTATTGCGGCCGAGGATACGGACGACGATTTTCTCGCCGTAAATAGTCGGCAGCGTGTTCACACGCATATCGACCGGTGCACCATTTCTGTCCTGATAATCGATACGGCCATCCTGCGGAATACGCTTCTCGACGATATTCATGCGGGACATAACCTTGATTCTGGAAATGACAGGATCAATGAGGTCATGGGGAATTTCCAGTGTCTTGTGGAGACGTCCGTCGATACGCATGCGGATATCCATATGATCCCCGACAGGTTCGATGTGAATATCGGAGCAGTTCTCATCGAGTGCACGGTCGAAGATAGAGTTGACGAGCCGGATGGTAGGACCTTCCTCCGCCGCGGGCGTCTCTTCTGCAGTATCGATCTGGTCCGGGCTGAATCCGGCCTCCGCGCGCATCTGCGCCATGGCCTCGGTCGCCGACACGTTTTCATAAAGGACGTTAATGGCATGATCGACTGCTTCCTTCTTTGCGATCATCGGGATGACATTTCGCTTCGAAGTATTCCTTGCCTGCTCGAGCGCCATGAAGTTCAGCGGGTCAGCCATCGCGAGGAACAGATTCCCGTTTGATTCCCGGACAGGGACAATCGATGTCTCCTTTGCGAGCTGCTTCGGTATATATTTGGACATCGAGGGATCGATCGACGTCTTGGTGAGATCTATATAGTCGATGCCCAGCTGCTGCTGAAGCGAATTGATGACATCCTGCTGGGTGATGTAGCCCTGATTAATCAGGGTTTCACCGATTCGTTCGCCGGGTTTCTTGTTTTTCAGTGCTTCATCCAGCTGCGCCTGCGTAAGTGCGCCGGATGCAATCAGAATATCGCCCAGACGTTTCTGTCTCATGGCTTCCTCCGATCGTTACAGTTTAACCATATCTGCATGCAGCAGCGTTCCTTCTTATGGGATCGTACCTGCTTATAAGAATTTTTCTGTCTGCAGAATGGAATCATCCTATTGCTCATCTGTTCCCATGCTTTCATACCGGTCGCGTTCCTCTGAGAGAACGTCGGTCAGGGGACGATCGCCGTCCGCCGTACTTCCATCGTCTTCGATAAGAAGACCATCGGTCGTCGTGGCATCGTACAGCGTCTCGAAAAACGTGACAGTCAGAGAGACATTGATTTTATCACTGTTCAGATTTGGCTGCTGATCATACGTCTGGGTTTCATCTTCGTTCTGCGGGCCGGCGGATGTGATGGATACATCCGTAATCAGGCAGCGGTACTTGCAGTCGTGAAGATTCTGAATGATCTGTTTTGCCGTCTTGTAATCGGCGGCCGTGAAGCTCGCATTGATGACACGGCGCACAGCGGTTCCGTTCGCGGTTGCCTGATCAAAGCCAAAATTGAATGAATCCGCGTCGGCAAAGATATCGTTCAGCGCATTGATTTCATTCTTGAGGTTGTCGTAGGTTGCAACTTCGCCGGTTTCATTTCCTTTGTTTTCCTCGATCTCGGCCTTCATATCCTGGATTTTTTTCTGGGTCAGCTGCTCCTGCTCAATCTGCAGCATGAGATCATCCGTGTTGTAGCGATCTTTGGCATCATTGAAATACCGGTAAACAAACTGATAATAAACGAGGCCGAGAAGAAGAGCAGTGAGAATCAGAATGAGCACGATTTCTGATTTGCGGAGGGAACGCTTCATCATTCTCCGTCACCTCCTTCCGAACTGGCTTGAGAGGCATCGGACAAAGCCTCAGAAGTGTCGGCAGATGACTCTTCAAAGCTTTCGGAAACAGCTGTGCCGGAATTCTCCAATGCCGCATCAGTGCTTCCATTATCAGAAGCGGCTGTCCCTGACTTCTCCTCTTCCACCTGTTGTGTTGTCTTGAAGTAAATTTCCATGGTGGTCACGACGACATTGTTATTCTGGGCGGCTCCCACGGATGAAGATTCCGAAGTCCCGGATTGATCCGAGGAAGTATCACCTGCGGTGTCTGCCGCAGCCTGGCTGCTGTCTGCACTGGAATCAGAAGACTGTGAGCTTTCTCCCAGCGTCGACTTCGAATAGGTCGGCACTGTCCCGTCATCGCGGGAGGATGTGTCAACCGTCACGTATGAGACAATATCATAGTCCTCGAGGTCTGCCGCGAGCGAAGAGACGTTGGAGAGTTTTTGCGAGTTGATCGTGAGCGTCGCCTGATTGCCGGAAATGGAAATGCTCTCGAGCGCATCCTTGTCGAGGATCTGATCTTCTGCAATCTTCAGAATCTCCATGCGGTCCTGCAGGGCTTTCTCATCATCATTCATGTACCCGTTGCCATAATGGCTGTATTCCTGAAGGACCTCATCATAATCGGAATTCTGCTCCGAAAGGGCCTCATAGGCCTGTTCTGTGTTGTCGTACTGCTGTTCGAGCTGGTCAACCTTCCGCAGCTGATTAATCACAGCGAACTGCACGAATAAGTACAGGCATACCAGATATACGCCAAAAAGACAGAGCGCAATCACGTTCTGCTTTGTATGCCGTTCGACGATATAGAGGTTGATGGATTTTCGGACTGGATAGCGTTTTTCCCGGCTCCCGAGTTTAATCTCTGTATTCAGCGATGCCAAAATTAGTACCTCACAAGTATTTTTATATCATACCCGTTATTCCACGATGCAGCCATATACCTGCGGGCCGTCGTTTATCCCTGCTGCGCGCGCCTCTTCCGGAAGAAGATCCGATACTGGCTCGCAGTTCATCTCCGTGGCCTCCTCAAGCCGCTTCAGATAGCATTCCGTCGGGATTCCGGAGCCCATATAATAAATGCGGTCGATGGTGTTGTTCAGGTTGTTGTATCCGTAGAAGTTGATGGAACGCATGACCTGGGCTACCAGATTGCTGACTTCATCATCGACTTCCGGGTCTGCCATGACGGACGGCTGGTTGGTCATGAGTCTTGTCAGGGCCGCGTGCTTATCCATACCGTTATTCCGCGCGATGATGTCGACAATGCGGTCGGAACCGGCGTCGATGTTGCGGGTGATCTCAAATGTATAATTCGAATAGAAATACATTCTGGTGCCGCTGTGACCGATATCAAGAATGACAAAGTCGCGTGCGCCCGGCTGCGGAGAAGCCTGCCGGCTGCTGCCGGAAATGTCAGAATCATGCGCACTCGTCTGCGATGTGGCCTGCCGGCTGCTGCCGGAAACGTCAGCGCCGTTTGCGTTCGACTGCGTCTTTGCCTTGCCGTGTTCCATCTCTCCGTCGTCCGATATCGGATGTCCGGCTGCACTTATCTCTGCGGATTCAGAATTCTTATCGTTTTTCCTGCCGGTTGATTCCGAAGATTCTTTTCTTTCCTCCGCACTCATTTCCCAGGGCATTTTCGCAGAAATGCTGTACGGGTCCATTCCCGATACAGACGACGCTGCGGCAGGAACTTCGGCTGCCGCTGCCTGTTCAGCGGCTTTTCTCGCTTCGGCTTTGGCTGCTGCTTCCTGTTTTGCCTTCTTTCTCTCTTCGGCTTCAGCCTTCTTCTTTGCCCTGCGCTCTTCCCTCGGAGTCATTGCGATGATTTCCTCTTCGGAAGAATCGCCGGATTCAGCAGATTCTGTTTTGACGGCGTTCCTGTTCTCTGTCGTTTGCGTCGGGACAGTCTCTGCCTGTACTGGGAGAATCGCCTGAAGTGCTATGACATCCGGCACGATTTTTTCGATCTTAATGCCGGCGATCTTCGCCATGATGCGGAAATTCTCGACCGTACTTTTTCCGATCGCGCAGGCCATGATGGTCATATCTTTCTCGTTCATGGAGATCAGCGAATAATCGAAAAGATAATCCTTGATATCGGAGTTCAGAAAATCGTGCAGCTCGTATGGCATATTCACCATGAGCTGCTCTTCCGTCATTTTGGGCATCGTAATGCGGCGGACAACGATGTTGTTCGTCGCAGCGATGGAAACAGACGCCCTTTTGCAGCGAATCCGATTCTCCCTCCGCATCGTCCGTATGACATCTGCGAGCGCGTTGAAGGAAATTATGCGGCCATTTTTCACGGCGTTATCCGGAAGCGGCGCTTCGACAAAACAAGCAACCCGTCTTCCCTTTACATATGCCATCTTCACCGAATCGGTTCCGATGTCTATTCCCAGCATTTTTGCAGCCATTCTTTATACCCTGATCTGAAACAGAAAAATGTCGTATCCGGTCAGCACCCATATTCGAGGTGCATCAAAATCACAAAATGTACAGTTTCTTGATCATTATAACAGTTTCTTTGTTTCCGATAAATTCCAATCAGCGAGAATCGTTATGATATAACCGGCTCTCCAAAGACAAGTCCGTTAAATTCCGATCAGCGAGAGGTACCATGAAATGACCGGCTCTCCGAAAAGGAGCACGATCATGAATGCCGCCGAAATGGACGGTCCGAATGGGATTTTTTTCTTTCGGACTGCTGCGATGAAAAGAAGGCCCAGCAGACATGCAAGGATCAGCGCGAGCATGCCGCCGGCAGGCCCGAGATAAAGTCCCATCACAAAAAGCAGCTTGATATCGCCGCCGCCCATACTCTCACGGCCGAGTATTCTGTCCATAATGAGTGCGACGACAAGCACGCCCGCTCCGATGATAAAACCGCCGAGAAGGCCGCTCATCAGAGTGTCTTTCCATGGATTGTGGATGAGCGGAAGGAAGAGAATCCACACTGCAATACCGGAAAGAATGTATCGGTCCGGGATCGTGAAGCTGTCAAGGTCGATGAGCGAGAGCGGGAGCAGTATGCAGTAAAGGATCGCCGCGCGCAGCGCGTCAAAACCCAGCCCGAATCGCAGGATGATCATCAGGAATACGACAGCGGAGAGAATTTCCGTAATGAAAGAACGCGCCGGGATTTTGTGATGGCAGTACCGGCACTTTCCCTTTAGAAAAAGAAAGCTGAAAATCGGAATCAGATCCAGCGGTCCCAGCACATGTCCGCAGACATCGCAGTGACTTCTGCCCCTGAAAATGCTCTCTTTCGTCACCGTGCGCGCGGCAAGGCAGGTGAGAAAGCTGGCCATGACGGCTCCCAGCAGCGCAGCGAGGATGAGCACGTAGGCCGTAATGATGCCGCTGCTGAAGATAGAATCGGTTTTGAAGCTTCCTGTATTGATCATTTTCGTGTACTGTGAATTTTATACGATGTGTTCTGCGCGATTTCCGCTTTAGTTTTGACGCTCCGCATGATCCGCTTTCTTCTTTACATACATGGCCTCATCTGCCACGGTGATCGCCTGATCCGGATCCAGCGGATGCTGTGCCGTGCTCTCCCCATAGCCCCAGGCAAAGGACATGTTGAAATCAAAGCGGTGGCTGCGGTTGATCTCATCCATCTCGGCCGAAATCCGGTTCATAATTACTTCCGTCTCTGCAAGCGTCCCAAAATGAATTGCAATGAACTCATCTCCGCCCCATCGTCCGAAGAAATCCCCGCCAATGAAATATTTGCTGAGAAGTTCACCCGCGGTCCGGATCAGTTCGTCGCCCTTGTCATGTCCCCAGCGGTCATTGGTAATCTTGAGGAAGTTGATATCGATGAATACAATTACATAGTCTTTGATTTCTCCGGCTTTGATTTCTTCCACCCTCTGGTAGCAGGCGCTTCGGTTCGGCACCCCAGTCAGCTGATCGATAAAGGCAAGCCGCTTCAGGTTTTCTTTCTCGATCTCCGCATATGCCTTGGCGGAAAACTGCAGGCCGTAATCAAGCATCAGCGTCATGATAAGCACGATTATGCTTGCCGGAATGAAGGACCACCGGTTAAGACGGGAGGATGCGGGAGAGCGGCCCGCGGCGATAAAACGAATAAGTTCGAGTGCACCGAAAAGAAAAGAGATGGTAAGTCCCGTGAGGACGCATCCTGCGGACATGGATTTTTTCTTCCTCTGATCGTGAAAAACACCGAACATGAAAATGTTGAGGATGATAAGGAATAGAATCCGGTGAATAGTGAGAAAATCCCGGTAAATCACGTCATTTACGCCGTAGCTTAATAAGGTGCAGATCACGAACCACAAAATTGCGGCAATCATCACAGAAATATAAATCAGATGCTGCGGATTGTGTTTATTTTCTGTTGCCATGAAAAGAGCCAGCGGAATCGGAGCAAAATAAAGCGTGATGTATTCGATGTTTGCAAGAATTTCCGCATTTTCCGTGAGAGGAATGAGAAGCCCGTTGTAACCGATGAACCAGAGAATGATACAAAGGCAGAATATGGAAAGTCCGAAAATGC
>OMWM01000012.1 GCA_900314775.1 uncultured Eubacteriales bacterium
CTCACGGTGAACACCCTTGCCTTCGGCTATGTCCTTCCCACTACCGGGCGGACTCCGGACTTGCACCGGCTAGAAACGTGCGCCGCCAGGCGCACATAAACAGATCCCCGTTTTCCTGCGAAAACGGGGATTTTCTTATCCTGCTATCTTCATGTCCTTTTCTTCTCGTAGTAATGCAGCCAGTCGGTAAAAAACAGGAAATACGCAAAGCACAGGCTGCTCAGCGTCCAGGTTACCGGATAGGCCGAGGCCACGCTCTGATAAACCGGGGCATGTGCCATCATCAATGTCACATAGATGATGCGGAATACACACCAGAACGACAGCATCACGAACATCGGCACCGTTGCCCGGCCGCAGCCGCGCATGATGCCCGCGGCGCAGTGCGAAAATGCCAGCACGCAGTAGAAAAGCGCCGCGATATGGGCGTGCAGCACGCCATATTCGATGGACTGCGGATCCTGCGTGAAGATCCTGATCAGATACGGGCTCAGAAAATAGCAGAGCACCCCGAACAGTTCCGCACTGATCACGCCGAACAGCGTGGCAAAGCGCGCGCCCCGGACGGCGCGGCCGTACTGCCCCGCGCCGAGATTCTGGCTGACAAACGTCGTCACGGCCATGGACATGCTCATGATCGGCAGAAAAACGATCTGCTCGATCCGCGTATAGGCGCCGAATCCCGACATGGCCGCCGTCCCGAAGCTGTTGACATTTTTCTGGACGACGAGATTGCCGACCGTAAGCACGGCGTTCTGCACACCGGTCGGGATTCCGAGGCCTACGACCTCGCGCATGCAGCCGCCGTCCCACCGTATTTTCCGGAAATCAAGCCGCAGATATTCTTCTTTCAGGCAGGTAAGGCGCCGGATGCACAGCACCGCGCTGATGCCCTGCGAGATGACCGTCGCGGCTGCGGCACCGCCGATGCCGAAATGAAACGGCCGGGCGACGAGCACCAGGTCGAGCGCGACGTTGATGAAAGAAGAGACAATCAGATAATAAAGCGGGTGCAGGCTGTCGCCGAGAGCCCGCATGATCGACATGCCGACATTGTACATCATGACCGTGCTGACCCCGCCGAAATAAATCATCAGATAGGTCCTGGCATACGGCATGACCTCCTCCGGCGTTCCGATCCAGACCAGAATGTGCGGCGTGAGCAGCAGCCCGAGTACGGTGCCGGCCGCCGACATCAGCAGGCCCATCAGAAAATTGGTATGCACCGCGGTGCTGACTCCACGTCTGCTGCCCGCGCCGTAGTACCGCGAAATCACGACGCTGCCGCCGATCGCCGTCCCGCCGAAAAAGCCGATGATCAGAAATACGATCGTGCTCGTCGAGCTGATTGCGGCAAAAGCCTGCGTGCTGGCAAAATTGCCGATCACCCAGGCGTCCACAAGATTATAAAACTGCTGCAGGAGCTGACCGAGAAAAACCGGAAATGAAAAATCCAGTATGCCGCGCACGATACTGCCCTGCGTCAGGTCCACGGCCTCTTTTGCTTCATGATGATTCAACTTTTCATTTTCCTTATCTGTAAACTACGATAAACTTTAGCATTTATTTTTCCGGCCTGCAACATATGTTGACAAAACAGAAGGAATCCCATATAATGACGGCAGACTTTTCAAAAGCTGCGACTGAATCAAGTAGGGCGCGCGGGAACGTACAGAGAGCTGCCGGCTGGTGAGAGGCACACGGGAAGACGCGTCTGAATACCTTCACGAGCTGCGCACTGAAACCGCATGTGCCATGGGCGCGGCGGCGCGTAGGCTGCGCCGGAACGCATCCGTTATCTTATGCAGCGCATTTCCGTTTCCGCCGGTGCGGAAGGTGAGATGCAGTGAGTGCCCGGGAGACCGGGAATTAAGGTGGTACCGCGAGTTTAACCCGTCCTTATGCAAGATAAGGGCGGTTTTTTTTCGCGCGCTGCGGGAAAAGATCCGTGCACGCACGGGACTTTGCCAGGCGATGCGATCACGGGAAAACCGCGCAGCACGCGTTTTCCCTGCTTTGTATTTTTCAGGAGGATTTTTGCAATGACACTTTATGATGAACTCGTTGCCCGCGGCCTGATCGCCCAGGTAACCGACGAAGATGTGGTAAGAGATCTGATCAACAACGGCAAGGCAACATTTTACATCGGCTTCGACCCGACGGCGGACAGCCTGCACGTCGGCCATTTCATGACGCTCTGCCTGATGAAGAGACTGCAGATGGCGGGCAACAAGCCGATCGCGCTGATCGGCGGCGGCACGGCCATGATCGGCGACCCGTCCGGCAAGACCGACATGCGCAAGATGATGACGCGGGAGACCATCGACCACAATGTGGAATGCTTTAAGGAGCAGATGTCCCGTTTCATCGACTTCAGCGACGGCAAGGCCATGATCGTCAACAACGCCGACTGGCTGATGAAGCTGAATTACGTGGATCTGCTGCGCGAGGTCGGTCCGCATTTCACCGTTAACCGCATGCTGGCGGCTGAATGCTACAAGCAGCGCTGGGAGAAGGGCCTGACCTTCCTCGAATTCAACTACATGATCATGCAGGCGTACGATTTCTACACCCTGTTCCAGCGCTACGGCTGCAACCTGGAGTTCGGCGGCGACGACCAGTGGTCCAACATGCTCGCCGGCACAGAGCTGATCCGCCGCAAGCTCGGCAAGGACGCGAGCGCCATGACGATCACGCTTCTTCTGAATTCCGAGGGCAAGAAGATGGGCAAGACGGTTTCCGGTGCCGTATGGCTCGACCCGAAGAAGACCTCGCCGTACGAGTTTTACCAGTACTGGAGAAATGTCGGCGATCAGGATGTCATCAAGTGCCTGTACATGCTGACCTTCCTTCCGCTCGAGCAGATCGATGAGATGGCAAAATGGGAAGGCAGCCAGCTCAACCGTGCCAAGGAAATCCTCGCCTATGAGCTCACAAAGCTCGTGCACGGCGAAGAGGAGGCGGAGAAGGCACAGGTGAGCGCCCGTCAGATTTTCTCCGCAGGTGCCGGTGCCGCTGAGAACATGCCGGTGACCGAACTGACCGAGGAAGATCTGCGTGACGGCACGATCGACGTGATGGGCATCCTCGTTTCCGCGGGTCTCACAAAGTCCCGTTCGGAGGCGCGCCGTGCCATCCAGCAGGGCGGCGTACAGATCAACGGCGAGAAGGTGACCGACATCGGCCTGCAGTTCGCGCCGGAAGACATCAATAAAGAGGACTTCGTCATCCGCAAGGGCAAGAAGAACTACCGCCGCATCACTTTTAAGAAATAATTTCTATTTATATGCATCGGCCGGTATGCCGGGAGCAGGAACGCTCTAGCATACCGGTCTTTTTCTGTCCGCCCGCGCTGCGGATGAAAAATGCCCGCGCCGCAAAAAATCCCTCTCTGCCGCCCTGCGGCAAAGAGGGATTTGTTTTACCCGAAACCCGGGATTTTCTGTATTTTACCTGAAGACAGACATTTTCTGTCCTGCGGAACTTTTCCGAAGATACCTTTTTACAGATCCAGCTTCAGATCGCCTTCGTGGATCCAGCCCATGCGCCGCAGCAGATTGCAAAGGAGCGGCGTGATGACCGCCGGCAGCACAAAGCAGATCAGAATCATGGCGAGCCAGTCCATGCCGGTGATCGCGGCCTTGGTACCGTTGGCGATATCCTGCACCCAGCCTGTGTAGATGCCGATCTGGCCGACCAGACCGCAGGTGCCCATGCCGGAGGATACCGGCGCGCCGTCCATCGTCAGATGAAAAACGCAGGTCGCCAGCGGACCGGTGATGGCTGAAGTGATAATCGGCGGAATCCAGATTCTCGGATTGCGTACGATGTTGCCCATCTGCAGCATCGACGTGCCGATGCCCTGTGCGACAAGGCCGCCCCAGCGATTCTCTTTAAATGACATGACGGCGAAGCCGACCATCTGCGCGCAGCAGCCGGCCACAGCCGCGCCGCCCGCAAGCCCTGTCAATGACAGCGCCGCGCAGATCGCCGCACTGCTGATCGGCAGTGTCAGGCAGATGCCGACGATGACGGAAACAAGAATGCCCATGAAAAGCGGCTGCAGTTCGGTTGCCCACATGATCGCGCCGCCCACGGAGCTGGCTGCGCTGCCGATCGCCGGCGCCCACAGCATAGAGAGGCCGACACCGACAAAAATTGTCACGAACGGTGTCACGATGATATCGACCTTCGTCTCCTTCGACACGATTTTGCCGCATTCCGACGCGATAATCGCTACAACCAGTACGGCAAGCGGACCGCCGGCTTTGCCCAGTTCATTGCCGGCAAGGCCGACCGCAGCCAGCGAAAACAGTACCAGCGGCGGTGCCTGCAGGGCATAGCCGATGGAAATGGCCATCGCCGGGCCGGTCGCCTTGGTGGCATAATCGCCGATTGTGACAAGCAGATCGATGCCGAGCTGCTGGCCCAGCGTGCTGATAATCGTGCCGATCAGGAGCGAGGCGAAAAGGCCCTGCGCCATCGCCCCGAGCGCATCGATGCCATACCGCTTTGCCGATATGATTACATTTTTCCTCTTCAGAAATTCTGCTGCTTTGTTCATAACAGATTCTCTCCCTTACCGTCTCTTACTTTTCCCCGCTGCGCAGCTTCTCTTTCGAGTCCGCCGCCAGCTGCAGCATCTCCCGCGCGCTGCCAAGCACGGTTTCCGTTATTTTCACACCGCCGAGCAGCCGCGCAATCTCGCGCACCGTATCCTCCTCGCCAAGAGGCCGGATCGTGGTCACGGCCCGCCCTTCGATGATCTTCTTTTCAATGATCAGATGGTAATCCGCCATGGAGGCGATCTGCGGCAGATGCGTAATGCAGATCACCTGATGCGAGGAGGCAATGTATGCCATGCGTTCGGATACCTTCTGCGCCGTGCGGCCGCTGATGCCGGTATCGATCTCATCGAAAATCAACGTCTCGATATCGTCGGTATCGGCCAGCACGGATTTGATCGCCAGCATGATACGGGAAAGCTCACCGCCGCTGGCTACCTGTCCGAGCGGTTTCACATCCTCGCCCGGATTGGTGGAAATCAGAAACTCGAAATTATCTTTGCCGCCGGCCGTATAGTGATCGAGCTGCGCGCCGCGGATCTCAAAGCGCACATCCGCGAAATTCAGCTCGCCGAGCGCATCGGCGATCTTCTTCTCAAGGACGGCCGCCTCCTTCTTCCGCTCCGCCGTCAGCTGGCTGCAGAGCGCATCGAGCTGCTGCCGCGTTTTCTGCAGATCTTCTTCCACCTTCGCCGCATACGCGTCGTAATTTTCCAGGCGCTCCAGCTGGTCTGCGCACCGGCTGCGGTAAGCATTGATCTCCTGCACACTGCCGCCGTATTTCTTGCTGATTCGGGAAATGGTGTCGAGGCGCTCCTCCGTCTGCCGGTAGTCCGCCTCGTCAAAGGTCAGGCTCTCCATATAATCGGCGAGATCCCGGTTGAAATCATTGAGCAGGCCGTCGATATTGCTGAGCTGCTGCGTGAACCCGTCGATCGCCTCATCGTACCGGGAGACCTGCCCGAGCAGGTGAATCGCCCGCGTGTTCAGCGAACCGGCGGAGCTGTCCCCGTCGTAGCCCATCAGCTCGTGGACGGCGGAAATATTTTCAAGGATCGAACGGGCGTTGCTCATGACGGAAAAACGTCTGTCCAGTTCCTCTTCCTCGCCTTCCCGGATCGCCGCCTCGTCAATCTCCTGTATCTGAAATTTCAGGAAGTCGATCTCGCTGCTGCGCTTTCCCTCGTCCGTCATCAGGTTCTGCTCTTCCTTCTGCAGCCTGGTGTAGGCGGCGTACAGCTGCGTGGTCTGCGCCTTCAGCGCGCCAACCCGCTCGCCGGCAAAAGCATCGATGATCGCAAGATGCTTTTCCTTGTGCAGCAGAGACTGATGCTCGTACTGCCCGTGAATGTCGATCAGCAGCGCCGCCGCTTTCCGCACTACAGAAAGAGAGACCGTCTCTCCGTTGATCCGCGAAATACTCCGCGACCCCGTCAGCCGCCTCGTGATTACGAGGTGGCCGTCATCGAGAGGCAGGTCCATCTTCTCCAGTTCCTGTATTGTTTTTCTGTTGTGAATGCTGAAATCCAGCTCGATCAGCGCATAGTCGGCGCCCTTGCGGATCATATCCCGCGGCGCGCGTCCCCCGAGTGCGATGCTGACCGAACCGATGATGATTGACTTTCCGGCGCCGGTCTCACCGGTCAGGATGTTGAGGCCGTCTTTCAGTTCGACCTCCGCCTCGTCAATCAGCGCCAGATTTTTGATATGAATGCTCTGAAGCATTGATGCCCCCTTGAACTGTGCTGTCTCAGCGCTTCGCAAGCACCTGCTGGATTCTGTCCATCAGTGCTTTCTCGTCGCCGCCTTCCCGGATGGCGCAGAAAACCGTATCGTCACCGGCAATGCAGCCGCCGTATCCCGGCAGATCCATGGCATCCAGTGCCGCCGCCAGTGCCATCGCCATACCCGGAATCGTATGGATGACGACAAGTTTCGAAGCCGTACAGCTCGATACGTACCCTTCACGCATCACGCGCGTCAGCTTCTCGCTGTTGTCGCGCTCCGACGTGTCGGTCACAACATACTTCTGTTTGCCTCCCCGCAGATTTACTTTGGAGAGTTTCAGCTCACGTATATCTCTCGAGACCGTAGCCTGCGTTACCTTGAAGCCGGCTTCATTGAGCCGTCTGGCAAGCTCCTCCTGCGTATCGATATCGTACTTGTTCACAAGCTCGATGATTTTATCCTGTCTGCCTGACTTCATCTCTACATACTCCCGAACTTCTCTTTCAATATCCTGTGAAAGCTGTAGCCCTTCGGGCGGATCAGCTTCACGTTTCTGGTCTCATGTCCGATTCGGACAACATCCGACGGCTCCAGTACAATGGAAGTCTTGCCGTCAAATGTCATCATGGCTTCTTCGTTCTGTGTCTTGTGGCGTCTGACCAGTTCGATCTGGATGTCATCCTCAGAGGACAGCACCATACTGCGCGACTGCAGGGAATGCGGGCAGATCGGTGTGATGATCACATCCCGCGAATCCGGAAATACCACCGGACCGCCGGCAGAAAGGTTATACCCCGTCGAACCGGTCGGCGTGGAAATGATGACGCCGTCGCCGGCATAGCTGTTGGTCACTTCTCCGTTGATGAGCACGCGCACCTCCACGATGCGCAGGGTGCCGGCGCAGTAGACGACAATGTCGTTGAGCGCGCAGTCACTCTTGATCAGCCTGCCGTCCCGGAAAGCCTCGCCGCGGATGCGGGAACGCTCATCCAGAACGTACTCGTCCTCCAGGAGGCAGTCAAGGCAGCCCGGCAGCGCACTCACCTCCGCAGAGGAGAGAAAGCCAAGATTGCCTGTGTTGATGCCGAACAGCGGAATATCATAATCATACAGCTCACGGGCCGCCAGCAGCAGTGTGCCGTCGCCGCCGAGTACGATACCGCATTCGGCTCCGCGGACATCGCCGTCGAACTCATAGTGTTCATCCGTGCCGGTGCCCTCTCCGCCGACGAATCGCGCCCGGACAAGGCTGCCGCCCCGCCTGCCGATATAGTCCGCTACCATCTCTGCCCGCCGCACGTCATCATCATGACTCCGGTTCACCATCAAAATGAATTTTTTCATTTTACGTCCTCTCCGGACCTTTCCGGTCCAGTTCCCCATGTGCCTCGGCGACAACCTGCGCCGGGTCCGTGCTGCAGCGCTCCGGCTCCTCACCGGGCGCGCATTTGCGGATATACATCAGGTACTCGATATTGCCCTCCGGTCCCTTGATCGGAGAGAATGTCAGGCCCAGTACGGAAAATCCGCTCTGCTGCGTGAAATCCAGTATATCGCGGATTACCTGTTCATGTACTTTCGGATCCCGGACGACGCCCTTGCGGCCGACCTTCTCCCGGCCCGCTTCGAACTGCGGCTTGATCAGACAGACCATATGGCCGCCGTCCCTAAGCAATGCACTTGCCGGCGGCAGCATCAGCCGCAGCGAGATAAATGCCACGTCGCAGGATGCGAAATCAATCTTCTCCGGAATGTCGTCCGGCGTCACGTAACGGAAATTCGTCTTCTCCATGCAGACGACACGGCTGTCATTGCGCAGTTTCCAGTCCAGCTGGCCGTAGCCCACGTCGATCGAATAGACCTTGCGCGCGCCGTTCTGCAGCATGCAGTCGGTGAAACCGCCCGTGGAGGCGCCGATATCCATGCAGACCTTATCCTGCAGGTCCGGTGCAAATACATTGATCGCTTTCTCCAGCTTCAGTCCGCCGCGGCTCACATAGCGGAGCCTCTTCGTCTTCAGCTCAATCTTTGATTTGTCCGGGTCAAATGTACTTCCCGGTTTATCTTCACGGTTCCCGTTGACAAAGACCTCGCCCGCCATGATACAGGCTTTGGCCTTCTCCCTTGAGTCCACGAGGCCGCTGTTTACAAGCATGACATCCAGTCTGACCTTCAATGCCGGTTCCTTTCCGTTACTGCAGATTTACTGCAGATTTTTCAGTTTCCCAAGTATCCTGTCGCGGATGCTCTGTGCATCCATGCCGAGCATTCTGCGCAGCTGGTCAACGGTACCATGCTCGACAAAGGTATCCTGGATGCCGACGTGCTCTACTTCCACGCGGGATCCGATGCTGTGCAGATAATCGGAACAGGCTTCCCCGAAGCCGCCCCGGATTACGTTGTCTTCCATCGTGACAACCAGCCTGTGGTCCTCGCCGATCCGGTCGAGACAGGCTTCATCAATCGGTTTGACAAAACGTGCATTGATCACCGTCGCATGGATGCCGTAATCCAGCAGCATCTCATGCACCTGTGCGGCGACCTCCACCATGGAGCCGACTGCGATCAGTGCCACATCGCTGCCCTGCTCGAGCAGCTCGCTCTCGCCCGCTGCAATCGGCGCACGTCTGTCTTTGTATACATCCGCAGCTTTTCCCCGCGGATAACGGATCGCCAGCGGTTTCCCGTAATCGTAGGAAAAGCTGAGCATATCCACAAGTTCGTATTTGTTCTTCGGCGCACACACCGTCATATTCGGAATCAGTGACAGATAGGACAGGTCGAACATCCCATGATGCGTCTCCCCGTCGGCTCCCACCAGGCCCGCACGGTCGATGCAGAAGACAACCGGCAGGTTCTGTATGCAAACGTCCTGAATAATCTGGTCAAACGCACGCTGCAGGAAAGACGAATAGACGGCGAAATACGGCCGCATGCCCGCTGCCGCGAGTCCGGCGGCAAAGGTTACCGCGTGCTGTTCCGCGATGCCCACATCGAAAAAGCGATCCGGGAATTTCTCCGCGAACGGTTTCAGTCCGGTGCCGTCCGGCATGGCCGCGGTGATCGCGGTGATGTCGCTGTGCTCCTCGGCCATATTCAGAATCTTCCTCGAAAAGACCGATGTGCAGGTCTCGTTCTTCGGTCCGGTCGTCTTGCCGGTGCTGATATCGAAGCAGCCGATGCCGTGAAAAATCGCCGGATTTTCCTCCGCCGGCTTATATCCTCTGCCCTTCTGCGTCACAACATGCAGCAGAACCGGTCCCTCCACCTTCCTGCAGGCGTTGAGGAACTGCACCATCTCGCCGACATTGTGTCCGTCGATCGGGCCGACATACTTGATGCCGAAGTCTTCCAGAAAACCGAATTCACTCGGCAGCAGATGTCTGCGCAGGCGGTCTTTCGACTTCTTGACGCTGCGCGCCATCGACTGTCCCACGTTCGGTATGCTTTTCAGCTTCTTCTCGACGTCCTTCTTGAAATCCCTGTAGGATTCCGTCATGCGCAGGCCGTTCAGGTAAAGCGTGAGACCGCCGACATTTTCCGAAATCGACATGTTGTTGTCGTTCAGCACGATGATCAGATTGCTCTTCAGCCTGGAAAGATTGTTGAGTCCTTCATAGGCCACACCGCCGGTCAGCGCACCGTCTCCGATCACGGCGACCACGGTGCTGTCTTCATGCTTCAGATCGCGTGCTCTGGCAAAACCGAGAGCGGCGGAAATCGAGGTGGAGCTGTGGCCGGTGTCAAAACAGTCGCAGCTGCTCTCCTTGCGTTTCGGAAATCCGCTGATACCGCCGAATTTACGTATATTTCTGAATTCTTCCCGTCTGCCCGTCAGAATCTTGTGCGTATAGGACTGGTGTCCGACATCCCAGACCAGCTTGTCCTGCGGAAATGTCAGCACCAGATGAAGTGCCATGGTCAGCTCGACAACACCGAGATTGGAAGCCAGATGGCCGCCGTTTTCGCTGATGGTGTCAATCATGTATTCACGTATCTCCTGCGCCAGCGCATCATAATCCGACGGCGGAATCTTCCGTATATCGTTCGGTTTGTTTATCATGTCAAGTAGCTCAGACATATCAACCTCTTCTTTTCTGTTTATTTTCAGCGCTTTCTTCCTACCATATGTTCAATCAGGGCAAACAGAAAATCGTTGGAAAGATGTCTGCTCTCACCTGTCTCACGGAGGATCCGCACAGCCTCGTCAGAATACTCTCTGACATCCTGTACGGCCTTTTCCATACCATATGCGGTAACCCAGGTGGTCTTCACGTTCTTCTCGTCGCTGTGCACCGGCTTGCCGAGCACCGCCTCATCGCCGGTCTCATCCAGGATATCATCCTGAATCTGAAATGCCATGCCGATGTCCAGGCCGGCCTTCTCGATCTGCGCGACCGTCTCCTGGCTCTCACCGGCCAGAATCGCACCGATCATCATGGCTGCCTCAATCATATCCGCTGTCTTCAGCTCAAAAATGAAGTGCAGCACGTCCTCCGGAATCGGCTTGCCGGTCAGCTCGACATCCACGACCTGACCGCCGACCATGCCGTAAATACCCGGCTTGTGCGTCAGCACCTTCATCGCCTGCGCCATACGCGGCATATCCTCCGGCGCCGCATCCGCAGCCGCCGCAGCCGCCACTTCATAGGCATAGCTCTGCAGCGCATCGCCGGCCAGAATCGCCATCGCCTCGCCGTACACTTTATGAGAGGTCAGACGGCCTCTGCGGTAGTCGTCATTATCCACTGCCGGCAGATCGTCATGAATCAGCGAATACGTATGAATCATCTCAATTGCCGTCATAAACGGCTCAACCAGTTTCTCGTTCTCCCCCTGAAAATACCGGAAGGTCTCCATCATCAGGAGCGGACGGATTCTCTTGCCGCCAGCCATCACACTGTAGCGCATCGCCGAAAAGATTGTCTTCGCATAGCCCTTCTCTTCCGGAAGGTATCTCTCCAGCAGCGCATCGACGGCCGCCGCTTTCTCCGCCAGTTCTTCCTTAAACATTACCATTCTCTGCCTCCGCGCGGATCTGAATGATCTTCTTCTCCACCTTGTCAATCGAAGCGTTGCAGAAGGCGATCAGCGAAACGCCTTGCTGATACAGCCGGAATGACTCTTCCAGCGGCAGATCCTTGCTATCCATCTTCGTCACCAGCTCATTGAGCTGCTTAAACGCTTCCTCGAGCGTCATCTCTTCTTTATTATTCTCACTCATCCGTTATCTGTCCTGTCCTTCCCGGCAGGTTCTGCCTTCTCCACAGATGCCTTGATATCGCCGTCTGTCACAGCGATGCTGATCCGGTCTCCGGCCTCCACCTGTGCAATACTGCTGATGCCGCGGCCGTCCTGATCGGTTACATACGCATAGCCGCGCGCCAGCGCTCTCACCGGAGATCTGCCCTCCAGTTTCTGTGCATAGAGCGCCGCCGTGTTCTTCGCCGCCGTCATATGCGCATCCATATCTGAATCCAGCCGCATCCCCAGCACATCCAGATTCTGTCTGGCATCGCTGATATGATGCGTCATCATCATCTCCATCTCGTCCTTCAGGCGGGCGAGACGCTTCTTCCTCTCGTCCAGCTGCCGCTCCGGGCTGTACGAATGCACCACCTTGCGATAGTGCTCCGTCTGCCGTCTGTATGCGTCAAGCCGGCTGCCGATCGCCGCGTCGAGGCGGCGTCCGTATTCCCGGATCTCATCCAGCACGGACCGGATATCCGGCACGGCCAGCTCTGCGGCCGCCGAAGGCGTCGGTGCCCTCTTATCCGCCGCGAAATCACCGAGCGTGAAATCCGTCTCGTGCCCGGTTGCGGAAATGATCGGTGTTTTGCAATTGTAAAAGGCGTATACTGCTTCCGGTTCGTTGAATTCCCACAAATCCTCGAAGGACCCGCCGCCGCGGCCTGCGATGATCACATCGACACCGTATCGGTCCAGCGCCCGGATGCCTGCCGCAATCGAATGTGCGGCTCCCTTGCCCTGCACCTGTGCCGGGCAGAATACGATCTGTATATACGGATTCCGCCGTCTGGATACACTGATGATATCGTGTACGGCGGCACCGGTCGACGCCGTCACCACGCCGATGCTCTTCGGATACGGCGGGAGCGGCTTCTTATGCGCCTCGTCAAAAAGTCCGGCCGCCTGCATCTGCGCCTTGAGCTTCTCATACTGCTCATAAAGAGCACCGCGGCCGGCTTTCTCTATACTGCGTGCATAGAGCTGATAGACGCCGTTTCTGACATAGATATCCACGCGGCCGGTCACGATGACGCTGTCGCCGTCCTTCATCGCAAAACGCAGTCCTGACTGCCGGTCGTCATGGAACATCACGCAGCTGATCTGGCTGCCGGCATCCTTCAGGGTAAAATAGATATTGCCCGTGTAATGATACTTGCAGTTGGAAATCTCGCCTCTTATGGATACGTAACGCAGAAAGGCATCCGCGCGGACGGACCGCTGCAGATAGCTGGTCAGCTGCGTTACCGTTAAAACATTGCTGCCGGCCATACGCCCTTACTCCTCTTTCGCCAGTTTGGCCAGAATTCCGTTGACGAAAGAATAGGACGAATCCGTTCCGTACTTCTTGGCCAGTTCAACCGCTTCGTTGATCGCGACACCGGCAGGCACGTCATCTTCGTACTTCATCTCGTACAGCGCAAGCCGGAGCAGCGTACGGTCAACCGTTCCCATACGCTCGACTGTCCAGCCGACCGACTCGGCACCGATCATCTCGTCCAGCTCCGGGATCATCTGCCAGATCCGGACGGTCTTGCTGCGGATGTAATCCGCTTCCTCCTGCGTCAGTCCATCCACATCATTGAGATACAGATCGGCCTGTTCTCCGGCATCGTTGCTGTCAAAATCTCTCGTGAACAGGATTCTGAAAATATGTTCTCTGAGTTCTCTTCTTGTCATATTCCCTCCGCATCACATTCTGTGATGGAACTCCCGGGAAAATCGCCGTGATTTTCCGTCTGTTTACACGCAACATGAGGACACACTCCGGCCCCGCCGGAGTCTGTCCTCTCTGTCTCTGCAGTTCTGTTATCTTATTCGCTGTCCAGTTCCACATCCACGACACTGACGTTGACCTGCGTCACGCGCAGACCCGTCATGTTCTCGATCTCGCTCTTGACACGTTCCTGAATATTGCGTGTCACTTCCGGAATGTTATAGCCATAGGCGAGATTAACCGAAAGATCGACAGCCACGCTGTCCTCTTCGATATTGATCCTGACACCCTTCGAGAGCACCTTCATGCCGAGCCGGCTGATGATGTCCTTCTGAATGCTGTCGCCGCTTCCGTTCATGGACTCCACGCCTTCAACTTCCGTTGCCGCGATGCCCGCGATGACCGCTACGACCTCGTCGGCAATCTGTACGTCGCCGAGTTCTCCCTGAACATGAAATGAATCTTTCTGTGTATTTATATTTTCTTCTGGCATTGCAATCTACCTCCAGACTTTCAAGCTTACCTGATGATACTATTACGTATCATTATAACAGAGCCGCCCGCTTTTGAAAAGCATTGCCCTTATCGATCCCACTTGTCGCAGAGATTGTTGATCTCGTTTGTAAATTTGGTGAGATCCCGGTTCGTGCCGCCTTCGTTGTGCGCGATTACCTGCAGCAGACGGCGTCCGGCCATCTGCAGACGTTCGAAAATGCTGTTCGCGCGGCGCTGGCGTGCCTTCGGTGCGATTCTGACCGGCTGCGGCTGCGCCGTCCACTGTCCGGCCAGCAGGTCAAATGCCCATCCGGTATACGGTGCCTCGGCGCGCACGCCGAGTTCATCCGATACGCGCTTTGCAAAAGTCTCCGTCACCTGGTCCTCGCCGTGTACGACAAAGACTTCCTTCGGCTTCTTCTCAAACGCCGATATCCATTTCATCAGTCCGTCGCAGTCCGCATGGCCGCTGATGCCTGCCAGCGTGCGGATCTCCGCCTTGACCGCGATATCCTCACCGAAAAGTCTGACTTCCTTCGCACCCTCGACGAGACTCCGTCCCAGCGTACCTTCTGCCTGGTAGCCGACGAAGAGGATCGTGCACTCCGGCCTCCAGAGGTTGTGTTTGAGATGATGGCGGATCCGGCCCGCCTCGCACATGCCGGATGCCGAAATGATGACCTTCGGCGCCGGATTTGTGTTGATAGCGATGGAATCCTCGCTCGTAACCGACGTCTTCAGGCCCGGAAAACTGATCGGGTTGATTCCCTTGTTGATGAGCGCCATCGCTTCTTCATCAAAGCAGTCCGTCACGTTCATATTGAAAATCGTGGTCGCCTCCACCGCGAGCGGGCTGTCCACGTATACCTCGAAGTTATCGTGATTGCGGATCAGATTCTGCTCCTTGATATAGCGGATGAAATACAGCATCTCCTGCGTACGGCCGACCGCAAAGGACGGGATGACCAGATTGCCGCCCCGGTCAAATGTCTTCTGAATGATATCGGCCAGTTCATGGATATAATCCGGCCGCGGTCCGTGGGACCGGTCGCCGTAGGTCGATTCCATGACCACATAATCCGCATCCTTCAGATACTGCGGGTCACGGATGATCGGCTGGTTGACATTGCCGATATCGCCTGAAAATACGAGTTTCCTGCTCTCGCCGTTCTCCTCGGCCCAGATCTCGATACTGGCAGAACCAAGCAGATGTCCCGCGTCTGTAAAACGGATCTTCACGCCGTCGCAGATCTGAATGATCTCGCCGTACCGGCACGGCACAAAATGCTTCATGACACCGATCGCATCTTCCGTCGTATACAGCGGCACAATCGGCGCATAGCCGGCACGCTTGCCCTTTCTGTTGCGCCATTCCGCCTCGAATTCCTGAATGTGCGCACTGTCTTTCAGCATGATATCGCACAGATCCACCGTCGCCTCGGTCGCATAAATGGACCCCTTGAATCCCTGCGCGTAGATCAGCGGCAGCAGGCCGGAATGATCGATATGGGCATGTGTGATAAATACGTAGTCAATTTCTGTCGGCGGGACGGGAATCTCCTGATTTTCAAAGAGATCGCGTCCCTGTTCCATGCCGCAGTCCACCAGTATGTGTCTGCCGGCAATTTCCAGATAATGTTTGCTTCCTGTTACTTCATGGTCAGCACCTGAAAATACAAGTCTCATAAATCAAAGACCCCCTTATTGATATCAATTATACCAAAATAAGGGGGATACTTCTATAATTTTCTGAATATTATGCCGGAAATACCGGGCACAATACAGCACTTCTGTATAAAATTCACATTATTCGCCGTCATTTAACACAAACTTTTCAATAAATTCATATATTTCATCCAGTCCCTGTTTTGTGACCGACGAAAACGGAATGACCGGTATCTCATCCGGCAGCGAAAGTCCGCGGCGGACGCCCGCCACCTTGGCGGCAATCTGGCTCCGTTTGATCTTATCCAGCTTGGTCGCAATGACAACCGGATAAAATCCGTTGGCGGTAATCCATTCATACATCTGCCGGTCGTTGTCACCCGGGTCATGCCGGATGTCCACCAGCAGAAATACGATGCGCAGCTGCCGCGATTTCGCCAGATAGCGGTCGATCATGCGGCCCCACTGCGCCTGTGCCTCGAGGTTCGCCCGCGCATAGCCGTAGCCGGGCAGATCGACGATATAAAACGCGTCATTCACGTTGTAATAATTGATCGTCTGCGTCTTGCCGGGCTGCGAGGAAACGCGCGCGTAAGATTTCCGGTTCATGATCGCATTGATGCAGGATGACTTGCCGACATTGGATTTGCCGGCAAACGCCGCCTCCGGCAGCGTGTTCTCAGGCAGATTCCTGGTTGTCGGTCCGACGACGGTCTCCAGATTTACCTGCTTTATGATCATCTGTTTCTTCCTCCGTCATAATCTCCGGCAGATGCGCAAAGGCACGCGGAATGATCTCGTCCATGCTGCTGACATAGATGAACTTCATGCCATCCTTGATCTCCGGGTCGAGCTCGTCGATATCCTTGCGGTTCTTGTCCGGAACCAGCACGGTATGAATGCCGGCCACCTTCGCGGCAATGCTCTTCTCGCGCAGTCCGCCGATCGGCAGCACACGTCCGCGCAGCGTGATCTCGCCGGTCATGGCGACATCCGCCCGCACCGGAATGTTCAGGATAGCCGACAGCACAGCCGTCGCCATCGTCACACCGGCCGACGGTCCGTCCTTCGGCACCGCGCCCTCCGGAATATGGATGTGAATGTCATGCTGCTCAAAATATTCTTTATCGATGCCGTAGCGGTCTGCGATGGAGCGCAGATAGCTGATGCCGGCCATCGCCGACTCCTTCATGACATCGCCGAGCTGTCCGGTCAGTCTGACCTCACCCTTGCCGGGCATGATGTTGACCTCCACCGACAGCGTCTCGCCGCCGACGCTCGTCCACGCCAGGCCGCGCACAATGCCGACCTGATCGACCTCATTGGCCATATCGTGTTCAAACTTGTGCGTGCCGAGAATCTTCGTCAGGTTCTTGTCGGTTACGCGGATGCTCTTGCGTCCGTCCTGTATGATCATACGGGACGCGCGCATGCAGATCTCGCCGATCTGTCTCTCCAGCTCACGGACACCGGATTCTCTCGTATAGTACAGAATGATGTCACGGATCGCCTTGTCGGAAATGCTGAGCTGTTTCGGCGTCAGGCCGTTTGTCTCCATCTGCTTGCTGATCAGGTGCTCCTTCGCGATATGCATCTTCTCATTTTCCGTATAGGTATTGATCTCGATGATCTCCATACGATCCAGCAGCGGCCGCGGCACTGTCTGCAGCGTGTTGGCCGTGCAGAGGAAGAGCACATTGGACAGATCCAGCGGCACCTCCAGATAATTGTCCCGGAAATTGCTGTTCTGCTCCGGGTCAAGCACCTCGAGCAGCGCCGAATAGACGTCGCCGCGGTAGTCATTGCCGACCTTGTCGATCTCATCGAGCAGAATGACCGGGTTATTCACACCGGCCTGCCGGATGGTTACGGCAATCCGGCCCGGCAGCGCACCGATATAGGTCTTGCGGTGGCCGCGGATCTCGGCTTCATCATGCATGCCGCCCAGGCTGATGCGGGCGAATTTGCGCCCGGTCGCACGGGCCACAGAACGTGCAATCGACGTCTTGCCGGTTCCCGGCGGGCCGACCAGGCAGAGAATCGGATTGCGTCCCTTGCCCGTCAGCATGCGGACGGAAAGGTATTCCAGAATTCTCGTCTTGACCTTCTCGAGTCCGTAGTGGTCCTCGCGGAGAATCTTCTCCGCCTTGTTGATATCTTTGTTCTCACGGGTGTGCTTATACCACGGCATATCGAACATCGTCTCGATATAATTGCGGTATACGCCGCTGTCCGCGCCCGGCCCGCTGAGCTTGAGGCGGCGGATTTCCTGCCCGATCTTATCCTTGACAGCCTTCGGCGCACGGAAGGAGGCAAGCTTCTCCTCGTACTCCTCCGCGTCGGTCATGCCTTCGTCGCCGAGTTCCTCCCGGATCACGCGGATCTGCTCACGCAGGATATAGTCCTTCTGATTCTTGTCAAGATTGACCTTGACCTTCTTCTGGATATCCGTGGTGATCTTAAGGACCTCGTATTCACGCTCAAGCGTGCGGATCAGTTCAAGATACTTCTCGCGGAATCCCTTGCACTCGAGCAGGCGCTGGCGCTGCTCCCATTCCACCGGAATGCCTGCGCAGAGCAGGTCCGTTGTATGGAAGACATCGCCGCTCTTCTTCAGATAATTCTCGATCTCATCGATCCGGCGGATGCCAAGTTTTCTGTATCTCTCAAGGTTTTCAGTAAGGGTGCGGCGCATTGCCTCCTTCTCATCATCCGTGATGCCTGCACGTATCTCCTCGTCATTCATGACAATGATGTCGCAGTAGAGATACGGCTTCTCGGTGATCACCTCGTCAATCCTCGCCGGATACTTGCCCTCGACCAGGACGCTGATCGCATTGTTCTCCAGACGGACGATCTGCCGGATACCGGCATAAACGCCGATATTGCAAAGGCCGTCACTGCTGACGGTCTCTGCTTCCGGATCCTTCTGGGCAAAGAGTGCAATCTTCTGGTCTCCAAGCATCGCGGCTTCCACCGCAGCTATGGTTTCCTTGCGCTGCGCGTCAAAATGATTGACTTCACCAGGCATGATGACAAGCCCGCGAAGCGCTGCAACCGGTACTTTGCAGTTAATTTCACTCATAGGTTCTTGTATCTTCTTAATCTCTGTTATCATGTCTCATCTGCGGCAGCCGGACAGCACTGCACCGTCCGGCAGTCCGTCAGGCCGGCTCTTCGTTTTCCGGAAGCGCCGCCTGATCGCCGGCAGTTATCTGCCCCGCATCATCTTCTTCTCCGGGAATCGCATGGATTACCTTAGGAGGCTCGGTCTTATCGACCGCCTCTTTGGTAATGATGCACTTTCTGGCGGTCTCATCCGAAGGCAGCGTAAACATCGTGTCCATAAGCGTATCTTCGACGATCGCCCGCAGTCCGCGCGCGCCCATGTTGCGGCGGGCGGAAATATGCGCGATCTCGCGGACCGCCTCGTCCTCAAATGTCAGCTGCACGCCATCCATCGCAAACAGCTCGACGAACTGTTTGGTGATCGCGTTCTTCGGCTCGGTCAGTACACGGACAAGGGAATCTTCATCAAGAGGATCCAGCACAACGCTGACCGGCACACGGCCGACAAACTCCGGAATCATGCCGAATTTCACGAAGTCCTCCGGCGTGATCTGGTGCATGAGATCGCTCAGGCTCTCTTCCTCGGTCCGGACGGTCAGATTGGCGTTGAAGCCGATGGACTGTCCGCCGATCCGCTGGCTGATGATCTTCTCGATGCCGTCAAAGGCACCGCCGCAGATAAACAGGATGTTGGTCGTGTCGATCTGCATGAATTCCTGCTGCGGATGCTTGCGGCCGCCCTGCGGAGGCACGGAAGCCACCGTTCCCTCGAGGATCTTGAGCAGAGCCTGCTGAACACCCTCGCCGGATACATCACGGGTAATCGAAACATTCTCCGATTTCTTGGCAATCTTATCGATCTCATCGATATAGATGATGCCCGTCTCCGCCAGTTCAATATCATAGTCCGCCGCCTGAATCAGCTTCAGCAGAATGTTCTCGACATCCTCGCCGACATAGCCTGCCTCCGTCAGCGTCGTGGCGTCCGCGATGGCAAACGGTACATTGAGCATCCGTGCCAGGGACTGCGCCAGCAGCGTCTTGCCGGAGCCGGTCGGGCCGACCATGATTATATTGCTCTTCTGCAGTTCGACATCCGACTTCACCTCCGAATGAATGCGCTTGTAGTGATTGTAAACGGCAACGGCAAGCGCTCTCTTGGCCTGCTCCTGCCCGATCACGTACTGGTCGAGGTTGGCCTTGATCTCCGCCGGCGTCGGCAGTTCAAAAGGCTCGTATCTGTGCTCTTCCTTCAATTCCTCATTGATCAGTTCGGCACAGAGATTGACGCATTCATCGCAGATATAGCCATTCGGTCCGGCAATCAGCTTGCGGACCTGCTGCTGAGTCTTATTGCAGAATGAACATCTTGGAATATCATCTTTTCTGTTAGGCATGCTTACTCCTTATTATGCACGTTTCTCCATGACGGCATCGATCAGGCCGTATTCCTTTGCCTCAGCTGCCGTCATGTAGTTGTCTCTGTCGGTATCGATGGCGATCTTCTCAAGCGGCTGTCCCGTGTTCGCGGCCAGCAGCTCATTCAGCATCTGCTTCGTTGCGAGGATCTGCTTCGCCACGATCTCGATCTCGGTTGCCTGTCCCTGCGCACCGCCGGACGGCTGATGGATCATGATCATCGAGTGCGGGAGCGCATAGCGCTTGCCCTTCGCACCGCCGGCCAGCAGGAAAGCGCCCATGCTCGCCGCCATGCCGATGCAGATTGTGGAGACATCGCACTTGATGAACTGCATTGTATCATAGATCGCCATGCCGGACGTTACCGAACCGCCAGGGCTGTTGATGTAAAGCTGAATATCCTTGCCAGGATCCTCGGATTCGAGGAAAAGAAGCTGGGAAACAACCAGGCTGGCGGTTGTATCATTGACTTCCTCGCCGAGGAAAATGATTCTCTCCTTCAGCAGTCTGGAATAAATATCGTAAGCTCTCTCGCCTCTTCCGGACTGTTCAATGACTGTAGGTACCAGACTCATGTAAATACCTCCTGTAAGATGTTAAAAGGCTGTCATGCACAGCATAACAGCCTGATATGAAACTATGAATTACTCCTCTGTCTTGTCCTCTGCAGGTGCATCAGCTGCTTCCTGTGCGTCTGCTTCCTGTGCATCTGCTGCCGGCTCTTCCTCCGGTTTCTTCGGAACAACGACGGCTCTGTTGGTGACAAAATCAAGTGCCTTGTTGGATGAGATATCGCTGTTGATCATGTCGATCTCGGTCTCGGTAAGCATATCTCTTACCTTCTCAAGCTCCATGTTGTACTGATCTGCCATCTTCTGGATCTCAGCGGTTGTCTCCTCCTCGGTAGCTTCCAGGTTCTCGGCCTTGGCAACTGCCTCGAGAACAAGACGGCTCTGGATGTTCTTCAGGGCCTGCGGCTTCATCTGCTCAAGCAGGTCATCCTCCGTCAGGCCGGAGAACTGATAATACTGCTGCAGGGAAAGACCGCTGTACTGAAGCTGACGAGCGTAGCCGTCAATCATCTGTCTTGCCTGTGTATCAACCATCGGCTCCGGAATATCGATCTCGGCATTCTCAACAATCTTGTCGACAACAGCCTGCTGTCTTGCGCTGAGTGCTGCCTTCTCTTTCTGATCGCGGATGGTCTTCTCTACATCGGCCTTGTACTCATCGAGGGTATCGAATTCGGAAACTTCCTGAGCGAACTCATCGTTGATCTCCGGAAGCTGCTTCTCCTGAACCTCGTGTACGGTTACCTTGAATACGGCATCCTGTCCTGCGAGATCCTTCGCATTGTAGTCCTCAGGGAACTTGACATTGACTTCCTTCTCATCACCGGCGCTCACACCGACAAGCTGATCTTCAAAGCCAGGGATGAAGGTCTTGGAACCAAGCTCAAGGCTGTAGTTCTCTGCGGAACCGCCGACGAATTCCTCGCCGTCAACCGTGCCGACATAATCGATGACAACGGTGTCGCCTTCCTGAGCCGGGCGGTCAACCTTGACCTGACGGGCGTTCTTCTTCTGCTCTGCCTCGATCTTCTGATCAACTTCCTCATCGGTAACCTCGATCGGCTCTTCCTCAACCTCGATCTCTGTATACTGTCCGAGCTGTGCTTCCGGCTTGGTTGCCACCTTGGCTGTAAAGATGAAATCCTTGCCCTTGGCAATCTGCTCGAGTGTGATCTCCGGCTGTGAAGTGATGATGATGTCCTTCAGCTGGCCTACCGCATCGTCATAAGCCTGCGGTACGAGGTAGTTGGCAGCGTCCTCATAGAACATCTCCGGACCGTACATCTTCTCGATCATGGCCTGCGGTACCTTGCCTCTGCGGAAACCAGGTACGGAAAGCTGATTCTTAACCTTCTTGTATGCATAGGTAATGGCCTTATCAAAATCCTCAGGGTCAGCTGTCACTGTCAGCTTCGCCATATTGTGTTCAAGTTCTTCAACGTCTACTCTAACGCTCATCTGTATGTCCTCCTGATCATATTATGGTCTTTTATCTCTGTCTGCCTGTTTTCAGGCACTTATGGAGAAATTATATTATACCTGCCCGGTAAAGTAAATAGTCATACGGCACTTTTTCCCGATTTTTGCAAAAAAAGTGTCTGTTATGGTAAACCAGTCAGTCCTGTGCCTGCGCACGTCTGCCGTTATATAGAAACATCAGCAGCGACATGGCAAAAATCATGATATAACCGACGATGCTGAGGCCGTCCGGCACCTCGCCGAATGCCAGAAATCCCCATATCGCGGCAAAAAAGACGGTCGAATAATCGTAAATCGATATTTCTCCGGCCGGTGCATACCGATACGCCGCCGTGATGCCGAACTGGCCGCCTGCCGCACCCGCGCCGGCACCCATCAGAATCAGGAACTGGCTGAGCGTGATCGGATGAAAGTCCGCGATCATGAACGGAACCGCCGCCAGGCAGGAAAATACCGAGAAAAAGAAGACGATCATCGGTCCTCGCTCACCGCGTTTGCCAAGGCAGCGCACGCAGGTGTAGGCGCCGCCCGCGCAGATACCGCCGATCGCGCCGATCAGCGCAGGCATCGTCGCCGTCAGGTCAAAAGACGGCTTGATGATAAAGGCACTGCCGATGAAAGCGATGACAATGCCGGCCACCTGCAGCGGAATCAGCTCCTCCCCGAGAAACAGGAAGGAAAACAGCAGCGTGCAGAACGGGGAAAGCTTGTTCAGCATCGTCGCATCCGGCAGCACCAGATGGCTGATCGCATAGAAATTGGCAAAAATGCCGATCGTGCCGAGCACGGAGCGCAGAATCAGCACCGGCAGATTTCCCTTCTTCACATGGAAACCGCCGCCGCTTTTTTTCAGCATGATAAAAGCCACCAGAACCGCTACCAGGTTCCGGAAAAAGCTCTTCTCAATAGCCGGCAGATCGCCCGCCAGCTTGACGCACAGGTTCATGATGGAAAAGCTGAAGGCAGAAAAGATCATGCAGAAAACACCTTTTCTTTTCTGACTCATCTCACTCATTTTCTGCCTCCCAGAATTTCCCCTTTGCCGCGTCCCACGTGCTCAGATAGCTGTTGTAATACCGTATGTCGCCGGAAAGCTCTCGTCCCAGCCAGGCCGGCGGCGTATAGCTTTCCGCCTCCTCAACAGAGGCATACTCAACTTCCGCGAAGACCAGTCCTTCAAAATCGCCTTCAAAGACATCCAGTTCTATCGTCCATCGGCGGTCCGGAATCAGATACCGTTTCTTGGTGATAATACGCCCGTCCGCTTTGGCAAGCAGGTGCCGATAAGATTTTTCATCGATCCAGAGGTTGTACTCCTCTCTCGCAATGCCGCTGCCATGCTTGTAGGTGATATAGAACTGATCGTCCTCGCGGCGGATCCGCAAGGTGGGATCGGTATTCAGATAGGCCTGCTCGATAAAATGAACAGGATAACGACTCAGTTCCGGCATAGTGCAAACCGCAAATTTCTTCTCAATTTCCATGCTGTATCCTCCTCTTTTACAGTCAGAAACTGCCGTACCGGCTGGTACGGCAGTCAATTCTGTCCGGATGTGTTACTGGGATTCTGTTTCTGTCTCTGTCTCCGTTTCTGTCTCGGCGGTGCTTGCTGTGGCACCTTCCTGAATCACGGAAACGGAATAATCATTGATCATCGTCTGGGTCAGATATCCCTTGCTGTAATCCTTCTCAAGGGCTTCCACGCTGTCATAGCCGTTCTGCTCGGCATACTCCTGCGCTTTCTCGTTGTAGACCTCATCGGTGACCTCGTATCCTTCTTCCTCGGCAATCGCGCAGACAACAAGGACGTTGGCCGTCGCCTGCTTTGCGTACTCAGCGGCTGCCTTGTCGAAATCATCTTCCGTCTCGTCCATATACTGCGACAGAAAATCTTTAAAGCTTAAGCCGTATGCGGAAGCGTACTGCTCATAATAAGATCTGTAGTTTTCCTCATACTGATCCAGCAGCACCTGCGGATATTTCTTGATCTTGGAATTCGATACTGCTTGCTCGAAAAGCTCCTCAAGTTCCTGGCTCTGTGCATCCGACTCTTTCTGCGACTCCAGCTGCTGGCGGATATACGAACGGTAATCATCTACCGTGGACACGCCGTCAATGCTCTGGCTGGCGACAAAATCATCGGTCAGTTCCGGGATGTGCTGGTCGCCCTGGATGTAATTGATCGTGACATCAAATGTCGCATCTTTACCCGCGAGATCTTCTGATGAGTAATCATCCGGGAAAGTCAGGTTCAATGTAACGGTTTCGCCTGGATTCTTGCCGATCAGGCCATCCTCAAATCCATCGATAAATGTATCGGAACCGATCTGCAGATTGTAATCCGAACCGGAGCCGCCGGCAAATTCCTCGCCGTCGATCTTGCCGGTGTAATCAATATTGACCGTATCGCCATCCTGCACGGCACGGTCCGTAATCTGATCATAGGTCGCATTAGCCTGCAGATTTGTGTTAATCTGCTCCTCCACCTCGTCATCCGTCACGGTTGTGTCAACCGGTGTATAGGTCAGATTCTTGTACTGTCCCAGCTCGACAAATTTATCGATATCAAGCGTATAGGCATATACATTGTCATCCTCAGTTTCACTTTCTGAATCTGATTTGCTGCTGCCGCAGGCGCAAAGAGACAATGCCAGACCTACGCAGAGACAGCCTGTTAGAAATTTCTTCATGTGCTGTTCTTTCCTTTCCTATTAATTAAAGTCAAACTATCTGCTCTCCGAAAAATGAATCGTATATATTTATACCACAACGTCCGGGCAAATAAAAGCCATCCGCCGGGAAATCACAGTATTTTCATGGTTCCGTCCGCTTCTCCAAGCCAGCAGCTGCCCGTCTGCTGCGCCTGCACGCTGCCGCTGCTTATCTCCAGCAGCATCTTCTGGAAGCGCGGCACCGCCGTCTCCGGCAGGGCAAACCGAATTTCCACGTCCGTATCGTAGAGGGTGTTGATCAGGACACCGCCGCTCTCCAGCAGGCGTCCCTGCAGTCTGCCGTACAGAGGATAGCTGCACCGCAGCATCATCCGCGCCGCCGGTATCTTGTCGACCAGCACGCAATTGTCGAGCGCCGCGCGCAGGGCGCCGCTGTAGGCCCGCACGAGACCGCCGGTGCCCAGCAGAATGCCGCCGAAATACCGCGTCACGACCGCCACCGTATTTTGCAGTTCCTCTGCCTGCAGAAGATCCAGCATCGGCTTGCCGGCTGTCTGCGCCGGCTCCCCGTCATCGCTCGAACGTGCCAGCGGCAGAGAACCGTCTTCCGGCGCAATCACATAGGCAAAGCAGTTGTGCCTGGCGTCCCAGTAGCGGCGGCGCATCTCCTCGATAAACTGCAGTGCTTCCTCCTCCGAGGCAGCCGGCTGCACATGGGCGATAAAACGTGATTTGCGGTCGGTGTATTCGCCCTCTGCGCCCTGATAGACCGTTCGGTAACCTTTCATATCTTTTCTCCGTAAAAATGCTGTATGAAGAAATCCCATGAAAAATCACGGGATTTCAGTTAACGGCTGCATATTAATTTTCATAAGAAAGAATCAGCGCAATATTCGCCTTCTCGTATTCATTGAGAACGGACGGTGAAAAATCCTTAGGCAGCGTCGTGCCATGATACCAGGACTTGCTGCTGAAATAAGCATACAGTTCCTCGTTCTGGAAAATCCAGCCGTGCCGTGCGTAGATCTCGTTGCGGGCGATCATCAGCTGATACTTGCTCAGACCGCTGACATCCGCATCGGTAAGATAGCGGGAATCGCTGTCCGGGAAAATATAATCAGACGAGTCTGTGTCCGCGGTTGCGTCTTCACTGCTGGCTGGCGCCTGCTGCGTCTGCTGCGAAGCCGGCAGATTCTGCTGCGCAATGATGGATTCCACGGCTGCGGATTCGGATTCCGCCTGCTGGCGCGCTGCTTCCGCGGCAGCTGCCTGCTGATCGCTGATGCCCTGAATAAAGCTCTGCCATGCTGTCAGCGTCTCCATCGCCGCACTGTACTGTCCGTCATCGATCTGCTGATCCGCCTGGGTGCTGTAATCCTGAATCTTCTGTCGGTCCTCGTCGCTCAGCTGCGAATCATCGTACTCGATCACGGAAATTTCGTTTTTCTTCGTCTCCAGTTCCGCCAGACTCGAGGATTTCAGGTTGGTGGAAAGCTGATCATACATATCTTTCAGATCCTGCAGCTGATCATAGTCGACATCATTCTGCGCCGATTCGATGGACGCTGTCAGCGCATCGCACTGATCTCTATACTCATCGGTGATGATAAAATTGCTGAAGGCATCTTTGACAGTGCCGGCAAACTCATCCAGGTCGTTTTTGCCCTGTATGACGGTATCGTATTCCTTCTCCACGTCATCCCACTGGCCGTTGAGCTCGCGCATGGCGGAAACGTCGCCCTGACTGATGGCGTTATCGCACTGATCAAGGAAATCGGTGAAATACTGTTCGTGAATGCCGAGCGTAACGCCTTCGATCTTCTCCGATCGGAAGCTTTCTGTCTTGTCGCTGAAAGCGGCGGCCAGCTTTTTGTCGGATCCGATCCGGTAGGCCAGCAGCCCGATAACGGCCGCCACCGCAATCACAACCAGTGTAATGATGACTGGTTTTTTCGATTTCTTCTTTTTCTTCGCCGGTTCCGGCTTGTCGAGTGCAGACGGATCGCCGTCAAAGGTTTCCCCGAGCCAGTCGATCTCCTCCTGCTGTTCTCTGGTATGCTTGTCCGGCGTACCTGTGCCGACAAGCACATGCGTCCTTTCGTCGACCGGCGCATTCCCACCGGACGCCTGCCGTTTCATGCGCTGCGCTGCTGTCTCCGGTGCTGCCTTTTCTTCCGGCACTGCCGCCGTCTTCGGTTCTGGTTTCGATGCCGCCTGCGCTGCCGCTGTCCTCTCCGGCTCCGGCTTCGGCGCGGTCTTCGCTTCCGGTGCCTTCTCCGGCTCCGGCTTTGGCGCGGCCTTCGCTTCCGGTGCCTTCACAGGCTCTGGCTCTGGCGCGGCCTTTGCTTCCGGTGCCTTCGCGGTCTTCGGCTCTGCTTCCGGCGCGGCCTTCGCTTCCGGGGCCTTCGCGGTTTTCGGCTCTGCTTCCGGCGCAGCCTTCGCTTCCGGTGCCTTCACAGGCTCCGGCTTCGGCTCTGCTTCCGGCGCGGCCTTCGCTTCCGGTGCCTTCACAGGCTCCGGCTTCGGCTCTGCTTCCGGCGCGGCCTTCGCTTCCGGTGCCTCCGCGGTCTTCGGCTCTGCTTCCGGCATAGCTTCAGATCCCGGCAGCTCCACGGTCTTCGGCTCCGCCTCCGGTGCTGCCTTCTCTTTTGCCGCCGGCTGCGGTATCTCGACCTCGCTTGCGGAATCTTTCAGGTCGGCCGGCATCTTAGCCCGGGCATCCTGCCCGGCAAGGGCTTCTTCCTCCGCTCTCATCTTCTCTTCATATTTCTCAAAGTCAGAGGTTATGCCCTTCTCACGGCGTTCCTTCAGCTTTCTCGATCTCTGTTCACGATATGCCTTCTCTTCCGCCTCGATTTCGTCGATCTCACTCTGGTAATCAAAAAGTTCATCTTCTATTTTATCCAGTTCATCAGGATCAGTGTCATGAAATCTGTTATCATCTTTCATACATACAACCCTCCCTCATGTAAAGGCATTTTCAATCATAAAATATATAATAAAACGGGCGCAAAGTCAACGAAACCGCCGCAAACCGGCCTTTTCGGCGTAAAAAAGCCGGTATGCACTCTCATGCACACCGGCCTTACCGCATTCTCAGTTATACGCTGATCGGCGAAATTATTTAAGAGTAACCTTAGCGCCCTCAGCCTCGAGTTTAGCCTTGATATCCTCAGCCTCTTCCTTGCTTGCACCTTCCTTGATTACGTTCGGAGCAGCATCTACGGCAGCCTTAGCTTCCTTGAGGCCAAGTCCGGTAACTTCACGAACAACCTTGATGACTTTGATCTTGTTAGGACCGAACTCTGTGAGCTCTACATCGAACTCAGTCTTCTCTTCCTCAGCCGGAGCAGCACCTGCTGCAGGACCAGCCATAACAACGCCTGCTGCTGCAGAAACACCAAACTCTTCCTCGCAGGCTTTTACAAGATCATTTAACTCGGTAACGGACAGTTCTTTAATAGCATCGATAAATTCTGCTGTTGTTAATTTTGCCATTGTAATTTCCTCCAATTAAAAAGTAAATACGGGAAACGTATCCCACAGAAACTGTTAGGCTTCCGGAGCTGCTTCCGGAGCTGCTGCTTCTTCGCCGCCATCCTGCTTCTCTGCAATCTGTTTGATGACACGTGCGAAGTTTGCAATCGGTGACTGGATGCTTCCGAGAAGTCTTCCGAGGAGTTCTTCTCTTGAAGGGATCTTCGCGATCTCGCCAATGCCGGCCTGATCGTAGAACTTGCCTTCTACAACGCCACCCTTGATCTCAAGCTTTTCGTTCTTCTTAGCAGCTTCGCATAAAACTCTGGCTGGTGCTGTCGCATCATCCTTGCTTACTGCTACGGCAGTCGGTCCATTCAGAAGGTCTGATACAGACTCAAAAGGTGTATCCTTGATTGCACGCTTGATCAGCGTATTCTTGTAAACCTTGTAAGTCACACCAGCTTCACGCAGAGATTTACGAAGCTTTGTCTCGTCATCTACTGTGAGTCCCTGATAGTCAACCAGAACCATAGACTGGGCACCGTCAACAAGACCTGCGATCTCATCGACAACCGGCTGTTTAAGCTCGACTTTTGCCATATCGGTGTACCTCCTTGTAAATTTGTGTATACCGCCACAGATGTGAAACTCCCACAAAAAGTTACACAGGTTTTTCAAAAGCAGAGTTTATGAAAAAAGTGCTTCCTCTGCATAAAGAGGAAGCACCTGAAAAATCATGCTCTACATGAAAAAGTATCTCCCTCGGCAGGCGTGTTACCCTTAAGCCTTACGGCACCTGCTGTCTTTGGCAGTCCGCTATAGAATATAGCATAATATATTATTGCTGTCAATCACAAACCGTGTCAGATCAACCGACTTTTGCCGGATTAACCTTAACGCTCGGGCCCATTGTCGTAGTAAGTGTTACGCTCTTGAGATACTGGCCCTTAGCTGCAGCCGGTCTTGCCTTGATGATGGCAGCCATCAATGTCTGGAAGTTGTCCGCTAACTGCTGTTCTGTGAAAGAAGCCTTACCGATGGTTACATGGATGATGTTGGCCTTATCGAGTCTGTACTCAACCTTGCCGGCTTTCAGATCATTGACAGCCTTGGTTACATCCATGGTTACAGTACCGGCCTTCGGGTTCGGCATGAGACCCTTAGGTCCGAGGATACGGCCGAGACGTCCGACAAAGCCCATCATATCCGGTGTAGCTACTACCTTATCGAAGTCAAGCCAGCCTTCCTTCTGGATCTTATCAACATATTCCTGACCGCCTGCGTATTCTGCGCCTGCTGCCTGTGCTTCGGCAATCTTATCGCCCTTGGCAAATACAAGGACTCTTACCTTCTTACCGGTTCCGTTCGGAAGTACAACGGCGCCGCGGACCTGCTGGTCTGCATGACGTCCATCAACACCGAGACGGATATGAGCCTCAACGGTCTCATCGAACTTGGCGCTGGCTGTCTTCTTGATAATTCCAACTGCTTCTTCTACATCATAAAGATTCGTACGGTCTACTAACTTGGCAGACTCAACGTATCTTTTGCCTCTTTTCATGATTATAAATCCTCCTTGTGGTGATATCGGGAGCGACCCTCCCACTTGCTGTATGTTTCGTTTAATCCTCGACGGTAACGCCCATGCTCTTTGCTGTACCTTCGATCATGCGGGTAGCAGCTTCGATAGATGCGGCGTTAAGATCAGGCATCTTCAGTTCTGCGATCTTCTGAAGTTCGCTTCTCTTGATCGTTGCAACCTTCTGCTTGTTCGGAACACCTGAGCCGGACTGGATGTTGCATGCCTTCTTGATCAGCATGGCAGCCGGCGGAGTCTTGGTGATGAAGCTGAAGCTTCTGTCACTGTATACGGTAATAACGACAGGAATGATCATTCCAGCCTGTCCCGCGGTCTTGGCATTAAACTCTTTTGTGAACTGTACGATGTTAACACCGTGCTGGCCTAATGCCGGGCCAACCGGAGGAGCAGGTGTTGCCTTGCCTGCCGGAATCTGCAATTTAATATATCCTGTAACTTTCTTAGCCATTTCGGCACCTCCTAAATGTGGTAATGTCGGGATTTCCCTCCCACGATCTGCGGCGTCGCACCGCAGACATCATCCGTCATACTTTTCGGACATCTGTAAAATCGACTTCGACTTCCTGCTCACGGCCGAACATATCAATACCGACAGACAGGACACCCTTCTCGTTGTCCACAGATCTGACGACACCGTCGCGGCCTTCCCAGACACCGTTTGCTATGGTAACGGCATCGCCCGGCTCGACGTCGATTGTGAAAATCGTCTTCTGATTTCCTTCTTCCTTCGGGTTGCCGTCAGTATCAATACCGAACGGCGCCAGTTCATCTTCGCTGAGCGGCACCGGTTTGGATTCCGGTCCCACGAAGCCGGTCACACCTCTGGTATTTCTTACGACATACCAGGTCTCATCATTCATAACCATGTGAAGAATGACATAGCCCGGGAACAGCTTGCGCTGAATCGTTCTCTTGCGTCCGTTCTTCACTTCCTGCACCTCTTCGGTCGGCACCAGGACATCCTGGATCTGATCCTCCAGATGCAGATTCTGAATGGATTTTTCGATATTAATCTTAACCTTGTTCTCATAGCCTGAATAGGTATGCACTACATACCAGTACAGACCTTCCAGATATTCATTCGCCATTTCTCAGCCCTTCGGAATTGTCAGATGGATATGATCCTGTCCACTACTTCCAGCAGTCCGCTGTCCAGCAGTGCGATGATCAGTCCAAGTATGAGTGAAGTAATCAATACTACGACAGTCTCCTTGGCTACCAGCTTCGGCTCAGGCCAAATGACCTTGTGAAACTGTACCTTGACAGCCTGCCACCAGTCTCTGACACTGGTTTTCTCCTGTGAATTGCTGCTCATGCCAATTCACCTTACTTTGTCTCTTTGTGTAATGTGTGCTTCTTGCAGAACTTGCAATACTTCATAGTCTCCATTCTGTCAGGGTGCGTTTTCTTGTCCTTCGTAAGATTGTAATTACGATGTTTGCACTCTGTGCAGGCTAATGTGATCTTCGTGCGCACAACCTCCACCTCCGTATCTTTCAATATGAGTGTGCATCCTGCTCGCTGGACAGGATGCGGGGTTTTATTTTCAGGCACAAAAATAAAACCGCTTCCAATAACATAGCCTTAAAATCATATCATACTCCGTCTGCGCCGTCAAGAATTTTATTGAAGACGTCTACATGCCGCCGCCGATGCAGACCGTGGCAATAAACACATGCTCTGCGCCGCCCCGCTTCAGGGCAGCCGCGCAGACATCGGCCGTACTGCCGGTCGTATAAATATCGTCCACCAGAAGAATGGTCCGTATCCCCTTCATGGCGGCGGGATTCACCGTCACGGCATGCTCCAGATTCCTTTTCCGTTCACGCGGTCCCAGCGTCTTCTGCGCCGCTGTTCGCCGGCGGCGTAAAAGGGCATCTTCAAGCACCGGCAGATGCAGATATTCCCCGATATACCGGGCGAGGAGCTGCGCCTGATTGAAGCCGCGCTCCCGCAGGCGCTCCGGACTCACCGGCACACCTGTCACCGCCTCCGCCTGCAATCCTCTCATCCAGGAGCCGAGGCGCCGTATCATCAGATCGGCAAAATACGCCGTGTATTCCTGCCGCTTTCCGTACTTGCAGGCGAAAACGGCAGACGCCGCCGCATCATTATAACAGACGGCGCTGCGTCCGCTGTCAAATGCATGCTTCCTGCGGCTGCAGTCATAGCAGTACTCGTCCTGCGCTGACTGCAGCGGCTTCCCGCACCGCCGGCAGTACGGCTCCGTGATCATCCGCAGCTTCTTCTCGCACTCCGGATGCACCAGCTGCCTCTCCTGCGCACTCATTATAAATGGAAGTTTCTCCCCGCAGATCGGGCACACCGCCGGGAACAGCATGCCGGCCAGTATACGGCCGGTCTTCTCCAAAGTCAGGTTCATGCCGCCATCCTTTCTTTTCCTGCTGTCTCTATTATGCCCGCCGCCGCCCCGGACGGCAATTGCAAAATATCGGCAAAATCCAATATCCGCCGACAGCATCATCTTTTCCCCGGTATCGTGTTATAATGTAAACAAGAAATAACGTAAAATATGACAGACTCTGCAGGAGTCTGCGCAAGGAGGCAGATACTATGAAAATCAATGAGACACGGCCTTATGTTCCATGGGATCTGGTCGGCAGTTTTATGACCGATGCGTTTATCGCTGCCGGCGTTCCGGAAGAAGATGCGAAAATCTGTGCCGACGTGCTGATGGAAAGCGACCGCCGCGGCATCGAGAGCCACGGCTGCAACCGCTTCAAACCGATTTATATTGACCGGATCAATCAGGGGATTCTGAATCCGGTTACGAAACTGGAGATCATCCGCGACACACCGACGACCGTCGTCGCCGATGCACACGACGGCATGGGCATGGTCGCTTCGCACAGGGTCATGGAGATGCTGATCGACAAGGCATCGAAATACGGCATGGCGATGGGTGCGATCAAAAACTCCAGTCATTACGGCATCGCCGGCTACTGGGCCATGATGGCTTCAAAGCGCGGCATGCTCGGCATCACCGGCACCAACGCGCGGCCGTCGATCGCGCCGACCTTCGGCGTGGAAAACATGCTCGGCACCAACCCGCTGACCTTTGCTTTCCCGACCGACGAGGAATTCCCGTTCGTACTTGACTGTGCCACCTCGATCACGCAGCGCGGCAAGATCGAATTTTTCGCGAAAAACGGTATGGATACGCCGGCCGGCATGGTCATCGGCCGTGACGGCAAGGCGAAGACGGACAGCAAGCAGATTCTCACGGACCTGACATCCGGACAGGCGGCGCTGGCACCGCTCGGCGGCATCGGCGAAGAGCTGGCCGGCTACAAGGGCTACGGCTACGCGACCGTCGTCGAGATTCTCAGCGCGGCGCTGACCGGCAGCCTTTTCATGAAGGATCTTACCAACAAGGATGAAAACGGCAATAAGCGGCCGTATCACCTCGGCCACTTCTTCATCGTCATCAATCCTGAATTTTTCATGGGCGAGGAGACATTCCGCAAGACGGCCGGCAGCATTCTCCGCCAGCTCAGGGCTTCCGAGAAGGCACCGGGCGAGGAGCGCATTTATACAGCCGGCGAGAAGGAATACCTCGTATGGCTCGACCGCAAGGACAAGGGCGTTCCGATGGGCAAGGCCGTGCAGGACGAATTCATCGCCGTCCGCGACATGTACGGGCTCGACTATCATTTTCCATTTGAATAAAACCGAAGGCGCTGCCGGCAGGCAGCGCCTTTTCTATATATTATATTTCATTGATGGCATTCATCTGCCGTATCCACTCATCCAGTTCCGAATACCGCCGGTTTTCACTCTCATTTTCAATCATCTGATTGACGGTATCCTCACTGCCGATCAGCACGACGCACTTCTGCGCACGTGTGACCGCCGTGTAGAGAATATTCCGGTTCAGCAGCATACGCGGTCCGCCCTGCAGCGGCATGATCACGCCGGGATACTCGCTGCCCTGCGATTTGTGCACCGTCACGGCATAGGCAAGTTCGAGTTCGTCGAGCTGCGCATATTCATAGGAAACCGTCTTCTCATCATCAAAGAGCACCCTGACCTGTTCCGAAAAAGTATCAATCTCATCGATCACGCCGATATCGCCGTTGAATACGCCCTGTCCGGACTCCACCGGGATGTGATAGCGGCCGTAAACAGACCACTCGAGCTGATAATTATTTTTGATCTGCATGACCTTGTCGCCCTCGCGGAAAAGCGTGCCGTGGGCCTCTCTCTCCCGTTTTTTCGGTGAAGCGGGATTCAGGTAATGCTGCAGGATCTCATTCAGATGCGGTGCCCCGTATTCTCCTTTGCGCGTCGGCGTCAGCACCTGGATATCCGTCGGCTTTACATGCAGATACCCGGGCAGCTTATCCCGGATCAGCAGCACCATCGTACCGAGCGTATCCTCTGCCGAAGCGCGCCGCAGCATGAAAAAGTCGCGGCTCTTATTGTCGAGCTTTGCCGGCTGCCCCTGATTGATGCGATGCGCATTCATGATAATGTCGCTCTCGCTCGCCTGCCGGAAAATGCGGTCGAGGCGGACGCTGCGTATGCAGCCGGAATCGATGATATCGCGCAGCACGTTGCCGGGCCCGACGCTCGGCAGCTGGTCCACATCCCCGACAAGAATCAGGCGCGTGCCGACCGGCAGCGCCTTCAGGAGCGAATGCATCAGGTAAATGTCGACCATCGATGCCTCGTCGATAATCACGGCGTCGGTTTCGAGCGGGCTGTCTTCGTTGCGGGCAAAATATGCCGCGCTGCTGCCGTCTTCCTCCGGTTTCCCGCTGACTTCGAGCATCCGGTGTATGGTGCGCGCTTCCATGCCGGCGGCCTCGCTCATTCTCTTGGCGGCACGTCCCGTCGGTGCGGCCAGCATGATATCCAGCCCGGCATATTCAAAATAGCGGATAATCGAGCGGATCGTCGTCGTCTTTCCTGTACCCGGACCGCCCGTGATCACCAGCACGCCGCGGACACCGGCTTCCCGCACCGCCTCGCGCTGCTTCCCGTCCAGCGTGATCTCTTCTTCTTTCTCCACCGCCGCCAGCTGGCGCTCCAGTTCCCGCTCGTCGATCTCCGTATCAATGTTCAGGCTGCAGAGCATCGAGGCGGTCTCCATCTCGATGTGATACATCGACTGCAGATACGCCATGCGGGTGCCGCCGACTTCGCTGATGTGCAGGCGCATGTCCGTCTGCAGCTGCGGCAGCTGCTCTCTCACCACCTCCTCGTCCACTTCCAGGATCTGCGCCGACCGTCTGATCAGCAGGTCCTCCGGCAGACAGGTATGTCCCTCCTGCTGCGCATTCTGCATCGTATAAATGATGCCGCTGCGGATTCGAAACGGTGAACTGCGTTCGATTCCGGTCAGGCCGGCAATCTGGTCGGCAATCCGGAACCCGATGCCATGCATGTCTTCTGCCAGCCTGTAGGGATTTTTCCGGATGATATCGTAGGTGGCTTCCCCGTATTTCTTATAAATACGCAGAGAAAGGCGGGAAGGAATGCCGTAGCCGGACAGAAAAAGCATGGCAGCCCGGGCATCCTGCTTCTCGTGAAACTGGCGGCTGATATTGCCCGCCATCCGCTCGCTGATGCCCTTTACCTCTGACAGCCTCTCCGGTTCCTCGTCCAGTACGCGCAGCGTATCGTCGCCGAATTCTTTTACGATCCGCGATGCCAGCGCCCGGCCGACACCCTTGATCGCGCCGGACCCGAGGTAGCGCTCCACCGCCAGCGTATCCACCGGCATCTCATATTTCAGATTGCTGACGCGCAGCTGCCGTCCGTATACGCGGTGCGTGACGTATTCGCCCTCCGCCGTCACGTACTCTCCTTCATTGATGCCGTCGGTCGTTCCGGTGCAGACAACTTCCTTTCCATCCGCACTTAAAGAAAAAACCGTGTAGCCATTGTCTCTGTTAAAATAGACAACATTGGCTACGGTACCGGTCACACTCTCCATCTGCCTGTCTCCCTGTAAAAAAACCGGAGCCCTGGCGGCTCCGGTCTGCAATCAGTTTCTTGCCTGTTTCTCTTCCATGAACTCGGCGTAGCGCCCGGTTCCGATCACCACGGTGGTCGTCGGATCATCCACCGCGATTGTCTGTATGCCGGTCGTCTTCCGGATCAGCTCATCCATGCCGTACAGCATGCTCATACCGCCCGTCAGCAGAATGCCTCGCGTTGCAATGTCCGCTGCCAGCTCCGGCGGCGTATCCTCGAGTACATTGCGGATGCCCATCATAATCCGGCGGGCACTGTCCTTGAAAGCCCGGATCGTCTCATCCGAAGTAATCTCGACGGTCTTCGGCATACCCGTACTCAGATCGCGGCCGGTAACTTCCATTGTCTTCGTCACCGCTCTGCGGATCACGCTGCCGATATTCTTCTTGACGTTCTCCGCCGTCTGCTCTCCGATCAGCAGTCCGTGCACGCGGCTCATATACCGCGCAATCGCCTGGTCAAACGTATCGCCGGCGACCGTCAGCGACTTGCTGATCACCGTATCGCCCAGAGAAATCACCGCGATATCCGTCGTTCCGGCGCCCATATCAATCACCATATTGCCGCAGGCCCTGGAAATATCGATACCGGATCCCAGTGCCGCTGCGACCGGATCCTCAATCAGGACGACTTCCCGTGCGCCGGCCTCGAACGTCGCCTGCATAACCGCATTGCGCTCGACCTCCGTCGCACCGGTCGGCACGCCGATGCAGATCCGCGGTCTGCGCAGGTTCCGGTGTCCCATTGCCTTCTGAATAAAATACCGCAGCATTCTCTCTGTTATCGAATACTCGGAAATGACGCCGTTCTTCAGCGGATGCATCGCAACGATATTGCCCGGCGTCCGTCCGATCATCTGTCTGGCCTCATCTCCGATGGCAAGTATCTCTTCGGTGTCCTGATTATAGGCGACGACGGACGGCTCCTTCAGTGCAACGCCTGTTCCCCGCATATACACCAGCACCATCGAGGTGCCAAGATCGATCCCCATATCTGTTCCAGCCATTTATTTTACCCTTTCAAACTTTCCTTTTCAGTTAAACCTGTAAATTTTCCTTGCGATCGCGTACACACGCCGTGTCAGATTGCTCTTCGGCTGCGTACTGATCCATCCGCGCGCGCTGAGCTTGACCTTCCGGTACATGCGCGGCGGCTTTGTATCCTTGAAATACTGCCATAACCGGCGGCGCTTCTCGAGGTTCTCCTCTGTGCCGGATATCGTCAGCAGCATCGACGTGATACAGGTGATCATCGTCAGATAATTAAACATATAACCGGACAGACGCCTGTTCGGCACATCCTCCGGCAGATCATAGGCATCGATCATCAGCTTGTTGACACGGATCTGCTGATCAATCCGGTTGATCATGTTCGCCGTCGTCACAGACTGGTCCTCCCGTCCTATAAAATAACGGTACAGATCGATATCCATATAATAAAGCGTACTTGTGTATGGCAGCGGAATGTAGACAAACAAATTGTCCACGTAAAATGTATGTTCCGGCAGCTTCAGGCCGCTGCGCCTGAGCACCTCCGTCCGGTAGATCACAGAATGCATGAGCAGGTTCTGATCAATCCGGAAATGCTTCGTCTGACTCCAGTTGAATATTCTGTTCTTGGGAAATACATTGCGGTAGCCGATTCTGCGCCGCTTTCCGTCGCTTACATGCTCATAGACATAATTGGCGATAAAGATGTCTACCTTCTCATCCTCGTCCCGGAAAGAACGGAGCTTATCCAGCGCGGTCAGATAAGCAGATCTGTCAAGCCAGTCATCGGAATCGACGACCTTGAAGTACAGGCCCTGCGCATTGCGGATGCCTGTGTTGACAGCGCCTCCGTGGCCCTTGTTCGGCTGGTGAATCGCGCGGCACATGTCCGGATACTGCTCGGCATATCCGTCTGCGATGGCCGCTGTCTGGTCTGATGAACCATCATCCACTATGATAATCTCTACATCGTTCCCGCCCGACAGCAGAGAATCTATGCACTTGCGCATATAATCCTGTGAGTTATAGCAGGGAACCGTGATTGTAAGTATCTTATCCAAAATATCTCCAACCTCCGTCACTGAACAACATTTTACAGCATAATTTCATAGCAGGCAAGATATAAGTTCGGCAGTACCGGAAAAAAGCCCGTGTCCGCGAGTTTAGAAATACTTTATAAATATTTAGTTCCTCTTAATTGAAGCCGGCTGCCGATGATGATAGTATAAATGTGTGTATTTATGCGCGGTTTCCGGCCGCGTTCTTTATGTTTCTGCTTTTGTTTACGACGTGAGAAGGTGATCGTATGCCGGGATTTATAACTCATTACACCACTGGTATCGAAGCGGTGGACAAGATGTCGGACAACTACATACGTGAACTGATCGCCCGCAGCAATCATGCGTTTCTGGTCGGACTGCAGGGAATGGATATCTTTCAGTATACTTTCCGCAGCAAATCCCACCGCAGCCTTTCCTACCGGACTGCCGGTTCCGGCATCCACAATCAGGAATACGCTGCTTTTTTCAACAGCATGTGCGAGGCAATCGACAAGGTCGAGAGCGGACAGCGTGATGCCTGTCTCGCCTATTTGGCGGGATTTCTCTGCTATTATGCCGGCGAGAAGACGCTGGAGCCTTATATCGCCTATCGGACAGGGCAGCGGCTGCCGACGAAGTCGCGCTCATCCCAGGCGCGCAGAGAGCGGGCCGGGGTGGAGACCACAATCGACACCGTCCTGCTGCGCAGTCATTTTCATCTGGAACCGTCGCAGCTGAATTTCGGAGCGCTGACCTATCTCAGCCGGCACGACGCCGCGCTGATCGGCACGGTGGTCCGCAGGACAGTGAGGGAGACCTACAACTGCCGGATCTCCAATTCCGAAGTGGCAAGCGGCCTCAAGGCGCTGCGGCGCAGCCTGGTATGCGTACGTCCGGACCGCCATTACCACCGCAATCTGATGGCCGTCATGAAAAACCGGATCATCTATGAAGATTACATGACAGACAGCAATGACTACATGAACGCCGCCCACAGGCCGTGGTACCCGTATCTCGGCTGCATGGAGCCGGTTACCTATTCATTTGAAGAGATCTATCAGATGGCGCTGATGCATGCGGTGCACCTGCTGGACAGCCTTGACAGCTACGTCTCCTGGGGTATGCACCGTGAGGAGCTGATTTCCGAAGTCATTGATCTGAATCCCTACGATCGAGTAGGAGGCGGTGATTAGCCGCCGTCCTCTCACACCACCGTGCGTACCGTTCGGTACACGGCGGTTTCAACAGTTGACGTGCATGGACTGGT
>OMWM01000039.1 GCA_900314775.1 uncultured Eubacteriales bacterium
GGCAAAAATAAAAAGTCCCACAGTATCTGAATGTATTGAACCACAGAATGAAAAAGAAAGGAAAATGTTGATTTAGCTTCTGTAATCATCATACAAGGCTATTATGGAAGACAGGCACGGACACGGTGCGCACCCGGACCGCATTGAGGTCAGGGGCGCCCGCGTGCATAATCTGAAAAATGTGGATGTAGATATTCCTTTGGATAAAATCACGGCGATTGCCGGCGTGTCCGGTTCCGGCAAATCATCGCTGGCGCTTGGCGTGCTCTACGCGGAAGGGTCCAGGCGCTATCTGGATGCCCTTTCCGCCTATACGCGGCGGCGCATGACGCAGGCGGAGAAGGCACAGGTCGACGAGGTGCGCTATGTGCCGGCGGCCCTGGCGCTGCATCAGCGGCCGGGCGTACCGGGCGTGCGCAGCACCTTCGGCACCTCGACGGAGCTGTTAAACAGTCTGCGGCTGATGTTTTCGCGGCTGGGCAGCCATCGCTGCCCGAACGGACACTATGCGGAGCCGACGATGAATGTGGCGGCGGAGAAGGAGATAGTCTGTCCGGTCTGCGGTGCGCATTTTTACGGCCCCGGCGCGGAGGACCTGGCCTTCAACAGCCGCGGTGCCTGCAGCACCTGCGGCGGCACCGGCATCGTGCGGATCGTGGATGAGTCGACGCTGGTGCCGGATGACAGCCTGACGATCGACGAGGGCGCCGTCCTGCCGTGGCAGACGCTGATGTGGTCTCTTATGAAAGACATCGCGCGGGATATGGGTGTGCGCACGGACGTGCCGTTTCGCGATCTGACGCCTGAGGAAAAGGATATCGTCTTTAACGGTCCGGCCGTCAAGCGGCACATCGTGTATCAGAATCACACGACCGGGGCGGCCGGCGAGATGGATTTCACGTATTTTAATGCGAAGTATACCGTGGAAAATGCGCTCTCCAGAGTGAAGGATGAGAAGGGCATGAAGCGGGTGGCCCGTTTCCTGAAGGAGGGGATCTGCCCTGACTGCCATGGCACACGGCTTTCGGAAGAGGCGCGCGCCCCGCGGCTGCGCGGCATTTCGCTGGCGCAGGCGTGTCAGATGACGCTGACGGAGCTTTCAGACTGGGTGCGCGGCGTGCCGGATGCGGTGCCGGCGCCGATGCGGCCGATGGCGCAGAGTATCTGTGAGTCGTTTCATACAACAGCGCGCCGCCTGCTGGACCTCGGGCTAGGCTATCTTTCCCTGGACCGGGCCGCGTCGACTCTTTCGACAGGAGAGCGGCAGCGTATGCAGCTTGCCCGCGCCGTGCGCAATCGCACAACCGGTGTGCTCTACGTGCTGGATGAGCCGTCGATCGGCCTGCATCCGGCCAATATCGAGGGGCTGGCCGGCGTGATGGATGATCTGGTATCGGACGGCAACACGGTGGTGCTGGTCGATCACGATACCCGCATCCTGCGGCATGCCGACTGGATGATCGAGATGGGGCCGCAGGCGGGTGCCGGCGGCGGCCGCGTGATCGCGCAGGGGACAGTCGAAGATCTGAAGAAAGATAAGCAGTCTGTGATCGGGCCGTTCCTTTCTGATGAGGCCCGGGTGGATGTGCGGGTGCGCACGCCGAAGGCGCAGCTGTTTGACGCCGGGGCGATTGAGATGGAGATGGGCGCCCTGCACACGGTAAAGCCGCTCCATGTCCGATTTCCGAAAGGGAAGCTGTCGGTTGTCACGGGCGTTTCCGGCTCCGGGAAGACGACGCTGGTGCTGGAGAGCCTGATTCCGGCTCTGGAGGCGGCTGCCGAAGGAAAACCGCTGCCGCCTCATGTAAAGTACGTAAAGGCGGACGGCATCGGACAGGTCAGGCTGATTGACGCGGCGCCGATCGGCATCAACGTCCGGTCGACGGTGGCGACCTACGCCAATGTACACGATCAGCTGCGGAAAACCTTTGCCCGGACGGACGAAGCGAAAGAGCAGAACCTGAAGGCAGGCGCCTTTTCCTATAACACGGGATCGCTGCGCTGTCCGACCTGCGACGGCACCGGGACGATCAGTCTCGACGTGCAGTTTCTGCCGGACGTGGAGATCACCTGTCCGGACTGCCGCGGCACGCGCTACGGCAGGCAGGCGCATCAGATTCACTGGACCAATAAGGCGGGCACCGCGTATTCGCTGCCGGATCTGATGGCGATGAGCGTCGACGAGGCGCTCGAGGCGTGTGCGGGGCTGTCGGTTGTGTGCCGACGCCTCAGGGTGCTGCACGATCTCGGCCTTGGCTACCTGACGCTCGGCGAGGAGACGCCGGGGCTGTCCGGCGGGGAGGCGCAGCGGCTCAAGCTGGCCGGCGAGATGGACAGGACGCAGGAAAATGCGCTGTTCGTTTTCGATGAACCGACGATCGGCCTGCATCCGCTGGATGTGCAGACGCTCCTGCACGTTTTTCAGCGCCTGATTGAGCAGGGCGCGACGGTGATTGTGATCGAGCATGACGCCGACGTGATCCATAACGCGGATTACATCGTGGATATGGGACCCGGCGGCGGAAAAGAAGGCGGCCGCATCACGGCGGCCGGTACGCTGGAGGACATCAGAAACTGTCCGGAGAGCGTGACGGGAAAATATCTGTAAATGAGAAGAGGTCCGGCTGCATGGTGCAGGCCGGACCTTTTTCCGTATATAACCATATGCGTCCCGGTTCAGATGTTCTGCTTTTCAAATTCATTTTCGTCGCGCGTCTCGGTGATATAGCTGCGGACGCGGAAACGGGCGCCGACCTCGTCTTCGCAGATATGGCGGCAGTGCTCGATTTCCTCTTTGCTGATGCAGTCGACCACCGTCATGATCACCTCCGGCACGTATTTCTGCACTTCTTTTGCAAAGCGCAGCATTTCCTCGAAAGAGCCCGGATAGGCGGGATGACAGAGCTTTTCATACCGTTCCGCCGTGTCCGTGTTCAGCGAAATGCTGACCCGGTCGAAGCGGTTTTTAAAGTCCGGACAGATGTCGCGCCTGTTGATCAGGCAGCCGGTGCCGTTGGTGTCGATCCGGGTAGGTATTTTCACGCCGTCCTCCTGCAAAAGATCGATCACGCGGCAGATGTCGTCAAAACGGCAGGTCGGCTCGCCGAAGCCGCAGAAGACGAGCTGATTGAATTTCGAAAGATCGTAGGATTCGATGCTGCGGACGATTTCCTCGACAGTCGGCTCGCGGCGCAGCCAGAGATCCGATGCCGGCACGCTGCCGATGTGCGAATTGTGCCGTACGCAGAAATCACATGAGAAATCGCATTTATTTGTTGTATTGACATATAAATTATAACCGTATACGTAAGTGATGGTTGTTCCTGTATTCATCTCTTCTGCCTCCGATTCATTTGCTTACATTCTATTGTAGGGGAAACTGATCTTATTAAAATAACCAGAACAAGAAAAAATAAAATAGCCAGATGGACACCGCCTTGCGCACCTGTCAGTTGCGTGATACATTTAAGGAAAATTACGGATATTTCAGGAGTGCTATGGAATGGATGAAAAGCTGAAAGAGACAATATCGCGTTATGTGGAGCAGCACGAGGAGGAGGCAAAAGCGCTTCTTCTGAAGCTGGGGGCGATCCCGGCGCCGTCGCGCCATGAGGAGAAGCGGGCGGCCTTCGTGCGTGACTGGCTGATCGCAAAGGGCGCGCAGAAGGTGTACATCGACGATGCGCAGAATGTGCTTTGCGAGATCGGCACGCAGGAGCACGAGGATCTGGCGGTATTTGCGGCGCACACCGACATCGTTTTTCCGGACACGGAGACGATTTCGGTTGCGGAAAAGGACGGCCGGCTGTATGCGCCGGGCATCGGCGACGACACGGCCTGCCTTGTCAGCCTGCTGATGGCGGCCGCGTATCTGCTGCAGGAGAAGCCGCCGCTTGGAACGGGCGTGCTGATTGCGGCCAATGCCTGCGAGGAGGGACTTGGCAACTGCGATGGCTGCAAGGCAATCATGCGCCGCTATGGCAGCCGTATCCGCACGTTCTGTTCGTTTGACACCTATCTGGGAAGGCTGATCAGCACGGCGGTCGGCTCGTACCGCTACCGCGTGACGGTGAAGACGACGGGCGGTCATTCCTGGCGCGATTACGGCCGCACCAATGCGATTGCCGCGCTCGCGCAGATCATCGAAAAGCTCTATGCGATTCCGGTGCCGGAAGGCGGGAAGACGACGCGCAATGTCGGCACGATCGAGGGCGGCACGACGGTCAATTCGATTGCGGAGTCCGCGTCGATGCTCTGCGAGTTCCGGTCTGACCGGAAGGAAAATCTGGATTTCATGCAGGAGCGCTTTTACGCGCTGCTGGGCGAGGCGGACGCGCAGAGCGATGTCCGCGTGCAGTGCGAGGTGATCGGTGTGCGGCCGTGCTCCGGTGATGTCGACCCTGAAGCGCTGGCAGCGTATACGGCCGCAAACGAAGCGGTGATCCGGACATTTTACGATGGCCCGCTCGATACGCAGCCGGGCTCGACGGATGCCAACATTCCGCTCTCTAAGGGGATCACGGCCAACACAATCGGCACGATCGCCGGCAGATATTCCCACACGCGGGAGGAATGGATCGACTTATCTTCCCTGCCGGTGGGCGGCAGAATAACGCTCGGCTGCATACTGGAGCGCGTTTTGCAGAGGTAGAAGGCGATGAGCAGAAAGAAACGTATTTTCGAGATTATCCAGATCGGCAACCGGCAGGATGTGCCGAGCCGGATCTGTGATTATGTGATTGTTGCCACGATCATCGTCAATATTGCGGTGATGATCATGATGACCTTTGACAGCCTGAACGCGTGGGACGGCCTGCTCAGGGCCGTGGATGCGGTGACGATCTGCATTTTCATCACGGAATATGCACTGCGCATCTGGACGTCGGAATATCTGTTCCCGGAGAGCACAAAGCGGCGGGCAGCCTTTAAGTTTATCACTTCGTTTGACGGCATCATCGAGCTGCTGACGATTCTGCCGTTTTTCTTCCTGACCGGTTTTGTGGCGTTCCGTCTGCTGCGGGTGGTCCGCGTATTTCATCTGTTCCGCGTCAACCAGCAGTTTGACGCCTTCAACGTGATCACATCCGTACTGTATGAGAAGAAGGACCAGCTTCTTTCTTCTGTTTTCATCATTCTGGTGCTGATGCTCGCCTCCAGCCTGTGCATGTACAGCGTCGAGCACGAGGCACAGCCGGAGGCGTTCCAAAACGCCTTTTCCGGCATCTGGTGGAGCATGTCGACGATGTTTACGATCGGCTACGGAGACGTGTATCCGATTACGATTGCCGGCAGGGTGCTGGCGATTATCATCGCATTTCTGGGCGTCGGCGCCGTGGCGATCCCGACCGGTATTATTTCCGCCGGTTTTGTGGAAAAGTATAACCGCACCAAGAGGGAAGATGTGATCCTGCACCGGATGGTGGTGGATATCGACAGCGGGTGGATCGGCCTGAGTGCGGATGAGATCGAGCAGCAGGCAGGGCAGATGGTTGTCCTGGTCAGAAGGGACGGCGAGCTTTTCCGGCCGGATGACGGCTACCGCGTGCAGATGCACGACCATCTGGCGATGGTAAATCGCCTGGCCATGAAGAAATAAAAAGCGCCCGGCCCTGCGGGAGACGGCCAAGGAACGCGGGCATGAAAAGCGGTCAGGCGCGGAATTAAAAAGCGCCCGGCCGCGCAGAACTGCACCCCGGCCCTGCGGGCAGGAACCGCGTCCGGGTCTATCGGTATAACGCAGAAACGGCATGAGAGGAATGTCTGCACATTCTTCCCATGCCGTTTACTGTATAGTCAGATTTTCATAATCAGATATTCAGGAGGTCGCTGTATACTTTCAGAGCGCCGTCGGTGTCGTGGGCGAGCACTCTCTTTGCGAGCACCTTGCCGAGCTGAACGCCTTCCTGGTCGAAGCTGTTCAGGTTCCAGCAGAATCCCTGGAACATGACCTTGTTCTCGAAATGAGCGAGCAGTGCGCCGAGCGATGCCGGGTTCAGCTCATCGCCGATGATGATGCTGGAAGGACGGCCGCCCTTGAAGTTCTTGTTCAGATTCTCATCCGGTTTGCCGCAGGCAAAGGCAACGATCTGCGCAGCGACATTGGCGCAGAGCTTCTGCTGGCTCGTGGTGCCTTCGATGGTGACGTCATTGCCGATCTGGCTGTGACGGAAGCCGACGAACTGCAGCGGTGTGATATCCGTTCCCTGATGGAGCAGCTGATAGAAGGAGTGCTGGCCGTTTGTGCCCGGCTCGCCGAAAATGACCGGTCCGGTCGGATAGCTGACCGGCTCGCCGAAGCGGTTTACAGACTTGCCGTTGGACTCCATATCCAGCTGCTGCAGATGTGCCGGGAAGCGGCTGAGCGCCTGTGAGTACGGGAGAACCGCTGTCGCGCCGTAACCGAGTACATTGCGCTCGTAGACGCCGATCAGGGCATCGAGCATATCCGGATTCTTCATCGGATCTGCCTCTTTCGCAAGCTGATCCTCTGCAGCGGCACCCTTCAGGAAATCCGCGAATACATTCGGTCCGAAGGCGAGTGACAGAACGGCACCGCCGACGGCGGAAGTGGAAGAGTAGCGGCCGCCGATGTAATCGTCCATGTAAAAGGCTTCAATATAATCATCGCTCTTGGCAAGCGGAGAGGTCTTGCTCGTCACGGCGATCATGTGCTTTGCCGGGTCGAGACCTTCCTTGCGGAGTGCATCTTTGACAAAGGATTCATTGGTCAGTGTCTCGAGTGTGGTGCCCGATTTGGAAACCAGAATGAAAAGGGAATGGGCGACATCTATGGAAGCAAGCACCGCGGACGCATCATCCGGGTCGACATTGCTGATGAATTTCGCCTCCATCTTAAAGCAGCCGTTCTTCTTAGCCCAGTTCTCGAGTGCGATATACATGGCGCGCGGTCCGAGGTCGCTGCCGCCGATGCCGATCTGAACGACCGTCGTGAACTTCTCGCCGGCCTCATTAGCAATCTCGCCAGCATGTACCTTGTCGGCGAAAGCAGCAATGCGCTCCTGCTGTTCTACATAGAAATCGCGCTTGTTGACACCGTCTGCCATGACGTTGGTGCCGAGCTGTCCGCGGGTCAGATGATGCAGTACGAGCCTCTTCTCGCCGGTGTTGATGACTGCGCCGTTATAGAGCGCCTCGAACTTATCGGCCAGCTGCGCCTCGTCGGCCAGCTGCACAAGAGCACCAAGCACATCCTCATCGACAGCCTTGGCAGCATAATTATAGGCAAGTCCCTCGGCCATCGGCACGCTGTAATTCTTCACACGTTCGGCACCGTTTTCACCGGACATCGCCTCTGCAAGATTGACAGGTTTAACATTCTTCATTGTCTGATACGCATCAAGTGTATCGAGATTCTTCCAGTTAATCATACTTACCTCCATTAATCAGGCAGGAGTCCGGGGGCCTGCTGCTGTGCCATAAACTGACTGCTCCTGCTCATACTATTTCATACATGCCTATTATAGCATTAAATAAAAAATATGGAGCCGCCGCCGTAAATTTATACGGCAGCAGCTCCGATATTGCTCTTAATTTCAGAAAAATCACTCGCGGATAGCGGCTTTCATGACGCCGTATGTTCCGAGATTCAGCTTCGGATACTGCGTGAGATCCTGGCCCGGGAAGTCGTTGCCCTCGATCAGAAGAGGACCGTACTTCTTGCTGATGGCCACATCCCAGCCGATGTAGCGTACCTGCGGTACGACGAGCGCTGCCTCGCGGACCATCTGCTGCACCTCTTCCCAGTCCGGAATCGGGAATCCCTTGATGACGGTGCCGGTAGCCGGATGGCGGATGTAGTTGTGTCTCCACTTGTCGTAGCCGTCTGTCTCGAGCTTGCCGGTGTTGGTGTTGAGGATGGCAGCCAGACCGCCGTTGTTGAAGTTGTCGACAACCTTGTCTCCGCGGCTCATACGTACGCAGCCGGCTACGATGCTCACATCATTGCCGTTGCGGATGGTGATGAGACGTATGGTGTTGACGGAGGAAGCACAAAGAGAAGCCATCTCGTCGCTCTGTTCCACGACTTCCTCGATCAGGAAGGCACGGCGTTTCATCAGCGCATTGTACAGTGCTTTCGGATCATGCTTCTTCACATTGTACATGTGAATGCCCTGGCCGCAGCTGAGATCGAGCGGCTTTGCGATGATTCTGTCTTTATCCTTGATAAAATCCAGGTATTCCTCGTAGGTGTGATCTTTCAGATAGAACCAGTCCCTCTTGAGGTACTTGCTGAATTTCTTGTTGAACTCGGACTTGTCGGTGAAATAATGGATGTACCGCGGATCATTGAGCTGTTTGTACAGGTCGTTGTTCTTGGAAATCGTGAGCACATTGGCTCTCTCGCGGCTGTTCATGTTGTACATCTCAAAGGTCTCGTAATCCACATAACCGCTTCCATAGAGGGCTGTGCACATCAGGCAGTCCGCCAGATTGACCGGCCACGGCTTGTGGTTGATCTTGCTGATTCTCTTTGCAGAATCGATAAATCCCTTGTAATTGGCACCTTTCATTCGCTTCATTAAAAATCTGAGATTGATCATAATCTTCCTCCCGCATTGATTGTTCTTCTCAGTTCAGCCAGTCTGTAATCGTATGCTTCTATAATCTCCTTCTCAAAGCAGAGCTTCTGATCGAGTCCGAGTCTGCCGAGGATTTCCTTGGTGAAGTACGGATTCAGTATCAGGAACGGTCCGAGTGAGTAGGTGGCGAAAAAGTTATTGACATGGATGCCTTCTTTTTGCGTATCCGGATTCATGCCGATTCCCCTCTCGATATCAATGAAATTATTGTCAAAATCACCGTAGGCAAAGGAAAACTGACTGCGGTGTCCCAGCATCGTCAGATCGCCGTAATGGCCGATGAACTGGGAATTGTGACGCTCCCTCTTCATATAGCGCACCGAATAGAAATCGAAAAGGCCGAGACATTCGATTCTTCTGTCCTCGTCGCGGATCTCTTTGCCGAAAAGCTCGATCGCATTGCCCGTGATCAGGAAAATGACGTTCTTGTCGATCAGCTCCTGAATCCGTTCCTTATAAGGACGCAGCGCCTTCAGCACCATCTCCTGCTTGCGCTCGGTCATGCAGCCGAGATAGATCATATCGACGTCCTGGGAGACGAAAGCAGGTACTGACTTGTGATTGGTCTCGATCACATTGATATTCTCCGGATTGCAGCGCTGCAGATAGGTCACGCTGTAGCTCTCACCGTAGATATTGCAAAGTTCGGGAAAAAGCAGTTCAACGTTTTTCATTCTTCTTATCCTCCTCTTTGCACTTCTCAACTATGGCATCCCGCATATGAAATGCCTTGGATACGAAATCAATCTCAAATAATACATAGACCTTCTGGATGCCGGTCCGTTCCACGTATTTCGGGATATCCGCCTCGTTCTCGATGCAGACAATCCGGTCTTCCGGCACGCCTGCCAGCAGAAGGCGGAGCTTGTGGTTGAGGAACATGTGACCGCCGACGATGATCCGCTTGATATTCGGGCTGTTCAGAAATTCATAATCTGTCTCGTACAGCCAGGTGAGCGTCTCGGTCGGGTGGTTGACATCCTGCATCTCATCGAGCAGGAACACGAGGTCCTTGTCAGACGGCTCCTTCGCCATGTATTCGAATACCGTGGAGGCGGCGCTGACATTCTGGCTCTTCGTGCCGTAGGTATAATACTTGATGCCGTTGTATTCCACACAGGTCTCGCGGATTTTCGTAACCTGCTGTGTCTTCATGAAATCAGCGATTTCCTGCTTCGGCTCGCCGAGCTCACGCAGAACGGCGATGCAGGAGAGCACGTTGTAGACATTGTATACAGCATCGGAGATCAGCGGATATTCTGTGGCTTCGCCGTCCTCGACGATCGTCATCTTCCTGTTTTTGAGGTCACAGGCTGAGACGTAGTACTTCGCCTGCGGTGTCTTGAAATCGCAGTCCGGGCAGTAGAAATCGCCGATGTGGCGGTAGATGCGGTAGTGATATTTGATCAGGCTGCCGCATTTCGGACAGACAGCGATATCCTTGACTCTGTTCTCAAAAGGATTGGCGCCGATATCCGTCATGCCGTAATAGACACGTCTCGAATGCGGTGCCAGCTGTGAACTGATCGGATCGTTCGCATTCAGGATCGCCGTCGTATGGTCGCCGAGTTCCTCGAAGGTACGGTTGATGATATCGAAAATAAATTCCGGATGCCCGTTCCTGCGCAGGGAGTCCTTGCAGATATTGGTGACGAGAATGTAGTTCGGTTTGATCATGCCCATCGTGGTATCCAGCAGACGTTCGTCCGCTTCCAGGATGGAGACGTCATAAACCGGTTTGTTGAAAATATTGACGCACCGCATGAGGTTGACCGCATAGCCGGCGTTCATATTGGCACCCCATTCGTTGAACGAAACCTTCTTGCCCTCCGCAACCAGCTTGTTGTTCAGAAGAGCAGTTGTCGTCGACTTGCCATTGGTGCCGGTAACGGTGATGACGAGCGGCGGTTTGGCGATCTTCGCCAGAAAATCCGGACAGATCTTGTTCGCCAGGAGTCCCGGCCTGTCATCTTCGGTTGAGCCCCGCAGTTTCAGGACCCACATGGCCAGCTTGGAGACCCACAGCGCAAAGTAAAAACGCAGCATAAATCTTCTCCTTTTTTTATTTCATGGTATTTTATTCTATCACCTTTTTATTTCAAATGCAATGGCGCCGCGGCGCGGTGACGAAGAGGCGCAGGTGTGGTAAGATGGTAAAAACGAAAAGGGTATGAGCGATGAACGAAGGAGAAAAACTGCTTCGCTGGTACGATGCCAACAGGCGCGACCTGCCGTGGCGGCGCGAGCCGACACCGTACCATGTCTGGCTGTCCGAGATCATGCTGCAGCAGACGCGGGTGGAAGCAGTCATTACATATTATAAAAGGTTTACACAGGCGCTGCCGGATACAGCGGCGCTGGCAGCGGCACCGGAAGAGCAGTATCTGAAGCTCTGGGAGGGGCTCGGCTACTACAGCCGCGTCCGCAACATGCACAAGGCGGCCGGCATCGTGATGGAGCAGTACGGCGGTGCGCTGCCGGATACGGCTGCGCAGCTGCGCACGCTGCCCGGCATCGGGGAGTACACGTCTGCTGCGATCGCCTCGATTGCCTTCGGCGAGAAAATTGCGGCGGTGGACGGCAACCTGCTGCGTATTTTCGCCCGCCGCACGGCTTATCAGCAGAATATCAAGACGAAGCAGGCGCTGGCGGCGGCGCAGGCATATTATATGGAACGGATGGGAGAGCGGCCGGGCGATTTCAACCAGGCCCTGATGGATCTCGGCGCACAGATCTGCGCGCCGCACAGGATGCCGGACTGCGCGGCCTGCCCGTGGCGGGAAGGCTGCATATCCTGCGCGCAGGGCAGGCAGACCGATTTCCCGGTCATGCCGGCGAAGGCGGCCAGGAAGGTCGAGGAGAAGACGGTGCTGCTGATCCGCGGAATCGGCACGGCGGCCATCCGCCGCAGGCCGGCACGCGGCCTGCTGGCGGGCATGTATGAATTTCCGAATCTGCCGGGACATCTGTCGGCGAAAGAGGCGCTCAGGGCCGCCGCGCAGATGGGCGTCACAGGCCTGCGGATCCGGCGCCTGCCGGAGGCAAAGCATATATTTACGCACCGCGAATGGCATATGATCGGCTATGAGATCATGGCGGACCCGCTGGCGCTTCCGGAGGAAGGGATGATTTTCGTGAGCACCAGGCAGCTGCGCGAGCATTATGCGCTGCCTTCTGCTTTTGCCGCCTATGCGGCGTTTCTGGAGGAGGACATCGATGCAGACAGAGAGAACCTGTAACAGGAAAGGTGAAGAGAGAATACCGGACTGCCCGTTTCACGGCGGGAAGACGTTGTGCACCTCGCAGATCCGTATTTTCAAGGCGCTGCCGCAGAAAGAGCAGGAGATTCTGGTGGACAGCGCGGTGCACGCGCGCTATGAAAAGGGCTTTGCGATGATCGAGGAGGACAGCCCGGTGAAGGACATCATTGTCATACGCCGCGGCAGGGTCAAGATCTGCCGCTTTGACGCGGCCGGCGAAGAGTATATTCTGGATATTCTCCATGACGGGCAGGCCATATGGCACGATTTGTTCCTGCAGGACCCGGTCTATCACTACAGCGCCGTCTGCCTCACGGACGTGACCGTGTGCCGGATCAGCCGGCAGAAATTCATGGATATCATCAAGGCGAATCCGGAAACGGCGCTGAGCCTGATCCGGATGCTGAGCACCGAGCTCAAGGACGCCAAGGACAAGGTCATGCTGCTGTCCATCCGCAGTCCGGAAATCCGCCTCGCCGGTTTTCTGCTGGACAAGGATATGACATGCGTGAACGGCAAGATTCATATGAAACTGGACGACATCGCCGCCAGCATCGGGCTGCGGCCGGAGACGGTGAGCCGCAACATCAGCCGGCTCGAGAAAAAGGGGCTGGTCCGGCGGCTCGGACAGGGCGTCCTGCAGGTGACGGACAGGCCGGCACTGCTGAAGCTGTACCGCACGGAGAAGATCGATAAAAATTAAACAATAGCATTTTGACTTGTATTCTTAAAAAACAGCAGAGAATTTCACGCTTCTTGATTATAATCAAAGAATAAGAGGAGCTGTCGTGTTATTTTATCCTTGAACAGAGGAAGAGAACACGATAGCTCCTCTTTCAATGTTATAAAAATATCAATCATTACCAGACAGGAGGATGAGGAAAATGCTGGCAAGGGTTCATTCGGTTGAGACATTCGGCGGCGTCGACGGGCCCGGCATCCGCTACGTACTTTTCCTGAAAGGCTGCCGTCTGCGATGTAAGTTCTGCCATAACCCGGATACGTGGAAGATGGACAGCAGCGATCTGCGAAGCGCGGATGACGTGCTCGCGCAGGCAAGACGCTACAGAGCCTACTGGGGCAGCGAAGGCGGCATCACGGTAAGCGGGGGCGAGCCGCTTCTGCAGATGGATTTTCTGCTTGAACTTTTCACGAAGGCGAAGGCAGAGGGCATTTCCACCTGTATCGATACGGCAGGCGAACCGTTTACGCGAAGTCCGTCCTGGTTTTCAAAATTCGAGCAGCTGATGGCGGTGACCGATCTCCTGCTTGTCGATATCAAGCAGATTGACCGGGAAAAGCACATCGCCCTGACCGGCCGGCCGAATGACAATATTCTCGATATGCTGCGCTATCTGTCGGAGACCGGCAAACCGGTCTGGATCCGGCAGGTGCTGGTGCCGGGATATACGGATGACGAGGAAGACCTGCGAAAAACTGCTGATTTCATCGCATCTTTGAAAAATGTGCAGCGCGTCGAGGTTCTCCCGTATCACACGATGGGCATTTATAAATGGAAGGAACTTGGCATCCCGTATCCGCTGGAGGGCGTAGAGCCGCCGTCGGAAGAGGAAGTCAGACATGCAGAAAAGATACTGGGTGCATTCCGGTAAAAGATACCGGGTGCATGTAAATAAAAGAAAGGAGTTTCAGCTATGAGAGACGAATGGAGAAATTTCAGGGGTACACATTGGACACAGGACGTCAACGTCCGTGATTTTATACAGAATAACTACACACCGTACGACGGCGATGAGAGCTTTCTCGCCGGCCCGACACAGGCAACCGACATCCTCTGGGGACGCCTGCAGGAGCTGCAGAAGCAGGAGCGCGAAAACGGCGGCGTGCTCGACTGTGAGACAGAAGTCGTTTCCGGCATCACCGCATACGGCCCGGGCTATATCGACGAGAAGACAAAGGATCTCGAGCAGATCGTCGGCCTGCAGACCGACAAACCGCTCAAGCGTGCCTTCATGCCGTACGGCGGCATCAAGATGGCGCAGGAAGCAGCAGAGAGCTACGGCTATAAAATCAATCCGAAATACGATAAGATTTTCAACGAATACCACAAGACACATAACCAGGCCGTGTTCGATGCCTACACCGATGAGATGCGCCGTGCGCGTCACTGCCACATCATCACTGGACTGCCGGATACCTACGGCCGCGGCCGTATCGTCGGCGACTACCGCCGCGTGGCCCTCTACGGCATCGACTATCTGATTGAAAAGAAGCAGTACGACCTCGACAACTGCGGCTGCGGCGTCATGACAGACGATATCATCCGCCAGAGAGAGGAACTGGCCGATCAGATCCGCGCCCTGCGCGGCATGAAGGAGATGGCAAAGGCGTACGGCTATGACATTTCCGAACCGGCGAAAAATGCAAAGGAAGCCGTACAGTGGCTGTATTTCGGCTATCTGGCGGCGATCAAGACCCAGAACGGTGCCGCGATGTCCGTCGGCCGTGTTTCCACCTTCCTCGACATTTACATTCAGAGAGATCTGCAGGAAGGCACACTGACAGAAGTACAGGCACAGGAGCTGATCGATCATTTCGTCATGAAGCTGCGTATGGTCAAGTTCGCGAGAATCCCGTCCTACAACGAGCTGTTCTCCGGCGATCCGGTCTGGGCGACACTGGAAGTGGCAGGCCTCGGCCAGGACGGCCGCTCCATGGTGACAAAGAACGATTTCCGTTTCCTGCACACCCTCGAGAACATGGGACCGGCACCGGAGCCGAACCTCACCGTCCTCTATTCAAAGCGGCTGCCTGAGAATTTCCGCCGCTATGCGGCACACATTTCCGTGACGACCTCCGCCATCCAGTATGAAAATGATGACGTGATGCGGCCGATCTGGGGAGACGACTACAGCATCTGCTGCTGCGTTTCCGCGACACAGACCGGCAAGGAAATGCAGTTCTTCGGTGCCCGCGCAAACCTCGCCAAGGCGCTGCTGTACGCAATCAACGGCGGCAAGGACGAGAAGTTCCTCGACAAACAGGGCAATCACATGCAGGTTGGCCCGGAGTACGCGCCGATCACCTCGGAATATCTGGATTACGACGAGGTAATCCGCAAATATGACAAGATGCTCGACTGGCTTGCCGGTCTCTACGTCAACACATTGAACCTGATTCAGTACATGCACGATAAATATTACTACGAGGCGGCGGAGATGGCGCTGATCGATACCGATGTGCGCCGGACATTTGCAACCGGTATCGCCGGCTTCTCACATGTCATCGATTCGCTGTCAGCGATCAAATACGCTAAGGTTAAGACAATCCGCGACGAGAGCGGTCTGGTGGTGGATTATAAAGTGGAAGGCGATTTCCCGAAGTACGGCAACGATGACGACCGTGCCGATGCGATCGGCGTGGCTCTTCTTAAGAACTTCATGACGAAGATCCGCAGAAATCACACCTACCGCAATTCGGAACCGACGACCTCGATTCTGACGATCACCTCCAACATCGTCTACGGCAAGGCGACCGGCGCGACACCGGACGGCCGCGATGCCTACAAGGCATTTGCACCGGGTGCTTCACCGTCCTACGGCGCCGAGCAGAACGGTCTCCTCGCTTCCCTGAATTCTGTGGCGAAGATTCCGTATGAGTGGTCGCTCGACGGTATTTCCAATACGCAGACGATCAATCCGTCCGCGCTGGGTCACAGCGACAGCGAAAGAGCGGAGCGCCTTGTCAACGTGCTCGATGGCTATTTCATCAACGGCGCGCATCATCTGAATGTCAACGTGTTCGGCCGCGATAAGCTGATCGATGCGATGAATCATCCGGAAAAGCCGGAATATGCGAACTTCACGATCCGTGTATCCGGTTATGCTGTGAAATTCATCAGCCTGACCAAAGAGCAGCAGCTCGATGTCATCAACAGAACCTGCCACGCGGCACTGTAACAGGAAAATCATATTTCCGCCGCGGCGGTGAACAGATAGAAGGACCAGGGGTCTGTCAGGACCTCTGGTCCTTTTGCGCTGCCTGGGCAATCAGGAATGTAAAGTGTGTGTAAAAAGGATCATCGCCGCAGGGAAGATTCGGCGAAATTCTTTTAATTTAAGTCTCCATGCAGTAAAATAACCATAGGAGGAAGGAAATTTAATGGCCAGGAAAAAGATTATCTGCCCCTAAATTGCAACAACAAGTTGGACACCCTCCGCTAGGCAGTAGCCTGGTAGATTCGGTCGATTTCCTCCTCGAAGATTTCATCCGGGGTTCTGTAAC
>OMWM01000079.1 GCA_900314775.1 uncultured Eubacteriales bacterium
GAATAATCTTTTGATCTATTCAGAGTAATCTTAAAGTGGCTCACTTTCAAGTCAGCGTTTTGAGCCGAAATGGCTCACTTTTAGATTAGCATTTATATACAAAGTAAGAATATCAGTATAGCTGCATAAAACAATTAAATATATCATCTTCATATGACGCAGAAATTATCCGCCTTCCCGGAAGCAAATTCTTCCGGAAGGCGGCTTTTTCACATCAGTATGCCGTATTTGTTCTGCGGCAGCCGGTAAACGGGCTGCCCGGCATTGCCTCATTCCCATATATAGCTGGTCATGGCGATGGACCCGAGATTGCAGACATTGTTAAACACCTGTACATCGCTGCCTGCCGATGCGCCAAGACAATAGATAAGCGGCAGGTAATGATCCGGCGTCGGAACGGCATAGGAACTGAACGGAATATTTTCAAAATGTATGACTGTGCGGTCCTGGTGACGGATGACAGCATCGGTCACGATCTGATTAAAGCGAACTGTCTTTTCTGAGCCATCTGGATTATCCCACTCGACCATGCGAAGGTTGTGAACGACATTGCCGCTTCCCATGATCAGATAACCTTCTTCGCGAAGAGCAGACAGATCTTTTCCGATGGCATATGCCTGTTCTGCCGAAATATCCCCATTTACAGAGAGCTGCACAACCGGAATATCCGCCTGCGGAAACATATGGACAAGCACTGTCCATGCGCCGTGGTCAATGCCCCAGCTGTCGTTGACGCGAACCGCTTTTCCAAGGAGTCTCTGAACGGATTCTGTCAGCGCGGCGCAGCCTTTTGCCGGGTACTGCACTTCGTAAAGCGCATGCGGAAAGCCGTACATGTCATAAATCTGCTTCGGATTTTCGGCACTCTGAATCATGGTGCCATGCGTATACCAGTGTGCGGATATCATCAGAATTGCCTTCGGTTTTCCGTATTTATCCGTGATTGTCTTTCCCACGCTGTGCAGTGTCCGTGTCACTTCATCATCCCGCAAGGCAAGCATCGGGTCGCCATGTCCGGAAAAAATAACCGGCATTTTCATAATCGTTACCTCCGTATTTTCATATTACTTCAATTATCATACCTGGTACTGATTTATTTGCTGCTTTAATAATATGACCATATGTGATACATTACAAGCAGGATTTTTTCCTTGAGCAGGTATGTTTTCCTTTAGAAATGAGGCAAATTATGAAAAAAGAAACTTGTGAAAAGGCCGGCGAATTCGGCGTTTGTCCCTATGTGACCGCGCAGCAGATCCTTGCCGGCAAATGGACGATTCTTATTCTGCACGAACTGGAGGACGGGCCGAAGCGTTTCAGCGACCTGCGCCGGCGCATCGACATCACACAGGCTACGCTGAGTACACAGCTGCGAAAACTCGAGAACGAAGGGATGATTCACCGTGAGGTTTTCGCCGAGGTCCCGCCGCGCGTAGAATATTCGATGACGGACATCGGGGAAAAATTTATTCCGGTGCTGCAAAGTATTGAGGTATGGGGCAATGAGTATATCGGATATCTGAAAACAAAAAACAGGACGTAAGAAGAATTGCCGGTTCAGGTATCAGCAGCGATACCTCTTCTTTGTTCTGGTAATAAATGCAGACGGTATAAGGATGAATGAAAATGATTGGAGGAACAGGTATGCCAGAGATGGAAAACAATGTACTGGAAGTAATTTTAAAGCGCCGCAGCTGCCGGAAATACGCAGGAGAAGCAATCCAGGAAGAGAAAATGAAACGTATTTTGGAAGCGGGGCTTCTTGCACCAACCAGCATGAATAAGAAGCCATGTGAATTTTACGTCATTACGGATAAGGCAGTTCTGCAGAAATTATCTAAAGCCAAGAAGATGGGTGCAGGGATGCTGTCGGTCTGCAGCGCCGCCGTTGCTGTCCTTGCAGACAGCGGTAAATCGGATGTGTGGATCGAAGATTGTGCCTGCGCACTTTCTTATATGAGTCTTACAGCGACAGCGGAAGGCGTAGGAAATTGCTGGTGTCAGATCCGAAATCGAAGCACACTTATGGGAAAAGATGCAGAAGGCAATGTCCGTAAGGCTTTGGGCGTCACAAACGAGAAAATGCGGCTTGCCGGAATTCTGGCTCTCGGTATGCCCGCGTCAGAGGCAAAACCGCATACTGAGGACGAGGCCGACTGGAAGAAAGTGCACAAGATTTAAACGCCAAGGGAGCGCTTGTCAAGGTAAAGCGTTTTCCTGTTTATCGCCATAGCTGAAATCTTAAGATGTGCCGTATCAATCATTGATTTTTGCTCTTAAAACAAGCACAGTGCCTCGGTATAACAGACACGAATGGTGCGAAATCATATTGCGGCGGCGGTACTTGTGCTATGCGTTTTCGGAATGCTGGCAGCGCTGAGGGCCAGTGTAAGTTTCATGCCTTCTGATTGCCATGCTCGCGATGGATATAATCATAAACAGGAGTTTTTATTCTCTCTGTTGATATTGGGAATATATCCGGTATCCTTCCTTGCCTGTTTCATGCTTGGAGGGTATGCCGGGTATATGAGCGTTTCACCGGTATATGACGCATATATTCAAAAGAAATTTCCAAAACTGATCGCGGCGACAGTGTTCGGCACATATCTGATCCTGTCCCTTGTGTGTTTTATTCTGCAGAGTATGCATATCCCTTCCTTCTCTGTTTAAAAGAAACCGGGATGATTTCAAACGGAGAACGCATTCTCGCATTCTCCGTATTTTTTTTGACCAGTCATATTGACAATCATCTATCTATGCGCTACATTCTATACATAGACAAATATCAATACGAGGTACATCTATGAATACAGATCAGATTTCTTTAATATGCAAGGCACTGGGCGATCCGAACCGTCTGAAAATCGTACAGATGCTGTCCGGATGCGAGAAGTGCGCCTGCGTCATTCTGGAAGAGTTCAATATCACGCAGCCGACCCTGTCGCACCACATGAAAATCCTCTGTGACTGCGGGCTGGTCAATGTCCGCAAGGACGGCAAGTGGAATCATTATTCCCTGAACTGTGATACGCTGCGGGAATTTCAGGATTTTATCGGCTCCCTTGATTGCAGCATACAGACTGGATGCAGCAGCGGAAAGTGTGACTGCAGATGATCTGGGATTTTATACAGAATCAGATTCTGGGGATGAAATGGCTGAATGTCCTGATCGGCAGGATGCTTATATCATTCGGACTGGATACGGAGACGCGGATCGGCGGCAGCATACAGTTTTTTATTTATGATGTTCTGAAGATCACGGCGCTGCTCTGCATCCTGATCTTTCTGATCAGCTATATTCAAAGTTATTTCCCGCCGGAGAGAAGCCGGAAGATCCTCGGAAGGTTTCATGGGATCTGGGCGAATTGTATCGGGGCGCTGCTGGGCACGGTAACGCCGTTTTGTTCCTGTTCGTCCATTCCGCTTTTTATTGGATTTACGAGTGCGGGGCTTTCGCTCGGCGTTACTTTTTCGTTTCTGATTTCCTCGCCGATGGTGGATCTGGGGAGCCTGGTCCTGCTGATGAGCATTTTCGGGACAAAGGTTGCCGCAGTCTATACCGTGGTGGGACTGGTCATTGCCGTCATCGGCGGTACGCTGATCGAGCACATGCACATGGAAAAGTATGTCGAGGATTTTATCTATGAGAGCAACAGTACGGTCGACATCGCCTCGCCCGAACTGACGCAGAAGGACAGGCTGATCTACGCAAAAGATCAGGTCGTCTCTACTTTCAGAAAGGTGTTTCCGTACATTCTGATCGGTGTCGGCATCGGCGCGGTTATCCACAACTGGATACCGGAAAATGTTGTAGAAAAAGTGCTTGGCAGCGGCAATCCGTTCGGCGTGATTCTGGCGGTGGTCATCGGCATACCGATGTATGCGGACATCTTCGGGACGATTCCGATCGCCGAGGCACTGCTTGCCAAAGGTGCGCTGCTTGGCGTGGTCCTTTCCTTTATGATGGCCGTCACGACGCTGTCGCTGCCATCGCTGATCATGCTTCGCAAAGCGGTGAAACCGAGACTTTTAGGTACGTTTATAGCAATATGTACGATCGGCATTATTATCGTCGGTTATTTCTTTAATTTCATACAGCCTTATATTATCTGAAGGAGGAACATTTATGGCAAAGAACTGGTATCCGGTGATTGATTATCTGCTCTGTCTGGAATGCGGTGCCTGCAGCAGCATGTGCATGCACGGCGTATATGACCTCACGGCAGCGCCGACGCCGCGGGTCAGCCATCCAGATTGCTGCATCGATCACTGTCATGGATGCGGCACGCGTTGTCCGGCCGGGGCCATCACCTATGTCGGCGATGATACGGGATGGGTGCCGCCGGCAGGCAATAGAGAAGCGGCAAAGCCGGAATCCTGCTGCTGCGCGGATGCAAGACAGGAAGATAAGCATGGCGGAAGCCGGAATATATAATGGAGGTATAGCAGAATGGGATTATTTGGCAGAAAGAAAGACAAAAAGGAAGAAGATACGATGGCAAAATGCACCTGCGGATGCGGCGGAAATGCGGCCGCTGAATCCGGGAATCCTGCAGATTCATCTGCGCCGGCGGAGCAGCATGCCGGTGTTGCGGTGTCAATCAAGGTCCTGGGTTCCGGATGCAAAAACTGTGAGGCACTTTTGCAGAATACGAAGGATGCCGCCGCAGCCATGGAGCTGCCAGCGGATATCGAATACATTACGGATATGAGAGAAATTGCGAAATACGGCGTCATGAGCACGCCGGCCCTTGTCGTCAATGAACAAGTTGTTTCTATGGGAAGGGTTTTAAAACCCGGCGATGTTCAGAAACTCCTGAAAAAGATCGGTGTCGCATGACGTCTCCGGCCTGCAGCCGGGGCAGTGATTGCCCGTTCAGGCTGTTCTGGCTCTGCCAGCACATCAACGGAAAGAGAGGATATACCGCGTGGCAAGTATTAAAGTAGCCTTTATCTGTACCCATAACGCCTGCAGGAGTCAGATTGCAGAAGCGATGGCGAGGTACATGAACCCGGGAGGGTACGAATTTTATTCTGCCGGCTCTGCTGTGAAGAAACAGATCGATCCGGCTGCGGTGCAGATCATGAAAGATCATTTCGGTATTGATATGAGCGGGCAGTATCCCAAGACAGTGCAGGAGATCCCGGAGCCGGATATCGCCATTTCCATGGGCTGCGGCGTCCGGTGTCCGTACATCGGCAGGGCGTTTGACGACGACTGGGGACTGGAAGATCCAACCGGCAAACCGGAGGAGACATACATGGCAGTGATCCGGGAAATTCAGGAGCACCTGAAAAAATTTTTCCGAAATGGTTCCGTTTCTCCGACTTTCTGAAACTTTTAATATACTTTTGCCGTTTTATTAATATAGTACCCGGATGGGGACGAGTATTAATAAGAGACGAGGAGTGAATGAAATGAGGGAAAACAGGAAACGTTTGCTGATCACGGCTGTTTTGCTTGCGGTCTCACTTGCCGCGTGGTTTTTCGGGGCAGGGATTGACCGCTCTTCGGAGCAGGCAGCTATTAATGCGTATTATGATGACCTGACGGAAAACAAAGAAGATTACATGGAACAGATTGAACGCTCACTGGAAGGACATGACACTGACCTGACAGCGGAGGAGGTTTACGACCTGGAATGCCGCTATTGGCATATACAGCAGGACGGCCGCATGTCGATGACGGAGCTGGTGACGGCGTGCCGGTGCCTGAAAACAAGTTACGAAGGCAATTACAACCTGACAGAAATGAGCTATGGCAGAGGCGGCACGACGGACGGGGATCTGCAGACACTGAATGCTGCCATTATCGTACTCGCGGCCATCATCGCCGCAACCTTTGCAGCCTTCGCGATTTCACTGCTGATGATGATTTTCGGAAAGAGTAAACGAGGACCGATACTGTATCTTGTCTTTGCGGTCATCGATTTTCTGCTGGCGATCTTCCTGATGTTTGTCGGCATGAGTCTGAATGATGCAGATGCAGGCTTGCCGGTGATGAGTATCGTATCGCTTGCAGCCGCCATTGCCGCGGTGATCGCATGGCGTGTTATGAAACCGAAAGAAGAAACAGTATAATATGGATGAATGAAGAGAAATAATCAGAAGGGACAGGCTTCGGCGCCGGGAAGGAAATAAACTGATGCTGTACTATATTGGCTATGAACAGGAAGCGGCCGGCAGAAATACGCTCTATTATTTTAATTTTGCCGACAATATGATCTATACGGCGGAGAAAGGCAGCAAGGCTTCGGGCACGGCCGGCAGTGCCTGGATCTGCCTACTCGCCGGCCCAACGGCGACGCTGCTTGAGCGGCTGAGCCGGGGGAGCGCCCTCTATCGGGGGACGGCTGCCGATCTGTGGATTTTTGCCCTGATCCTGCTGGCAACGGCTGCCGTGTATCAGCCTTTTCGGCGGAAAAAGGAAAAGAAAATCACAGACGGCGCGCAGAGTCTTTATCCGTACCGGAATCTGACAGAGCGCCTGCGGGCACTGGAGCGCAGGCGCAATATCATTGTCTATCCGATGCTGGCGATTCTGATATTGCTTGCGATCGGCAGCCTGATTCTCATGATGGAAGATGGCCTGAGCCTTTTGGTGTATTTCAGCGTCTGTATGCTGCTTTCCGCTGTCTCGCTGGCGCTGTGCGTGATGGACCCGGTCGGCGGTCTGCGCTGGAAAAGGAGAATCCGCAGGCTCCGCCGACGGGATCAGGGATTGTGAAAGACGGTTGGCTTTTCGGTTCTGATGACATTTTTTACTTTTACAACGCGCAGCCATATCATCACGATCAGATCGAGAAGCGGCAATAAGGTCAGCAGAGAGAGAATAAAAGCTTTTACGGCAGAGATCTCTCTCTGCTTTTTTAAGTGCGCCTGGCGGCGCACGTTTCTAGCCGGTGCAAGTCCGGAGTCCGCCCGGTAGTGGGAAGGACATAGCCGAAGGCAAGGGTGTTCACCGTGAGGTGG
>OMWM01000048.1 GCA_900314775.1 uncultured Eubacteriales bacterium
ACCAGTCCATGCACGTCAACTGTTGAAACCGCCGTGTACCGAACGGTACGCACGGTGGTGTGAGAGGACGGCGGCTAATCACCGCCTCCTACTCGATTTGTGTTAAAAGAGGTATCAGACCATCATTTTCGGCTCTTTCCAGAGGTTGAGTCTGGTGCCGATGCCCTTCTTCAGGGCATTTCTGTAAACCATTGTGCCCCAGGCCACATCTTCTGTAGGCATGCCGCCGACAGAGTAGATGATTATTTCGTCTTCTTTTCTGTGCACCGGTACCTTGCCGAGGAGAATATCGCCGAGGTCATCGATACTGTCCGAGGACATTCTGCCCTGTGCGATCAGATCCTCGGTTTTGACAGCCGGAATCGGCACGATGTTGTAGGCGTCCGGGCTCATTTCCGCCTCCCAGGCTTCGTACAGCATGATGTTGTCGGTGACGGTTCTGGCACGGTTGATCATGAAGTCGTCGTCGAACCGGAGAGCGGCGGTCGATTCGATCAGTGCGCCGGGCTTGATCCAGTCTTCCGCGATATACGGGTACAGGGACGGATCGCCGGTCGGCGTCGAGGTCGAGACGGAGACGATATCGGCATCCCTTACGGCTTCCTCCATCGTCGCTGCCGGGATAAATTCGACGTCCGGATACATTTTGCTCACGTGGTCGATAAAGGTATCGAGCGATTTTCTGCCGCGGCCTTTGACCTTGACCTTGCGGATCGTCGGGCGGACGGTCAGCGCGGCTGCCAGCGCCGTCTTGCTCATGACGCCGGGGCCGACAATGGCCATGGTATCCGCATCCGGGCGGGCGAGATATTTGAATCCCACGCCGGGAACCGCACCGGTACGATAGGCGGAGAGGATGTTGGCGGACATGAAGGCGAGCGGAGCGCCCGTGTCCTTGTCGTTGAGCGTCAGCATCAGGATGGAACGCGGCAGCCCCTTTTCGCGGTTGGCCGCGTTGCTGCCGTACCATTTCACACCGGCCATATCAAACGGATTGCCGAGATAGGCCGGCATCGCCATGAAACGGCGGTCCGGGCCGTCAACCGGCATTTCCGGGAATTTCGATTCTTTCGGGAACATCACCATGCTGCCGTGGGAGTTGCCGTTTGCACCGCCCATGCGGTAGTCGCCGAGTTTCATCAGCTTGAACATTTCTTCCATCGCCTCGATGCAGCCTTTCATGTCCTGGACACCGGCGGCGATCATATCATCTTCACTCAGGTATAAAATATCAATTTCAGGGTAACTCATAATCAGTAAACCTCCTGTATATTTACCTGCCGGCGGGTTTTGCAGCTGCTTTGCCGGCTGCGGCTTTCTGTTTTTCCTTCCAGCTTCTGTGCGCCGGAATATAGAGTTCGTTTTCCATCGCCATGACTTCATGCATCTCATACGGCTTAAAGAGCGGCCGTTTCAGGCGGAAGCGGCACCAGAGCACCGCGTAGACGGCGAGAATGATGAAAATGATGCCGTCGATCCGGAAAATAGATGCACGCACGGCCGGATCTCCGTCGATGTGCCAGATCATGAAGGCATTGCCGATGATGGCGAGCAGCGGGATCACAGGGCCGAAAGGCACCTTGAAGGTCCGCGGCATTTTCGGAAAACGATGGCGGAACGAGAGTACGTTGATGTCCTGCATGATATAGGAGATCATCCAGAAGACCATCGCGACGAGAATCATAAACGAAAGGGAACTGCTGTTGGAAAGGCCGGTCGCGTTGACGGCGATCATGATGCCGCCGATCATCAGGATTCCGACATAGTAGGCGCCGCGCTTGTTTTTCTTAAGAAAAACAGATGGCAGAAGATCGATTTTCGCCATGCCTGCACACATGTTGGACAGAAAGTTGATGCAGGAGTTTACGGTGCTGATGACGGCGAAGATGGAGACGAGCACCATCCAGATGGTTCCGGCCGTGCCCAGCAGCGATGACCCGTAGAGCACGTGCGGAGACGCGCTGCCTGCAAGGTCCGACCAGGCGGTGTAATGGCCCATGCCGAAGATCACGAGAATTTCCATCGCCGCGATGATCACCAGGCTCAGCACCATGCCGAGCGGAATGTTTTTCCTGGCATTGCGCACATCCGGTGAAAGCGGGATGACGAATTCACAGCCGATAAACAGGAAGAAGGCGAGTCCCAGATAGGACATGCAGTCACTGAGGCTCCCTGCGGTGTTCATCTGCTGCACAACCTCCTCGCCGGTGCCGAGACCGAAGATGCCGATCAGGCCCATGGCCACGAGGGAAATGATCAGCCCGTACACGACGACATTCTGAATCTTCGCGAACACGTCGACACCCATCAGATTGGCAAAGATCAGAGCCGCGAGCAGTATGATGCAGAAGACCGAGGACGGAATGCCGGTATTGAACGCGGTATTGATCGTGTTGCCGAACATCGCGCATTCAACGGAGCCTGCGATCGACTGACAGAGCAGATAGCCGCCGACCATCGTGACGATGGTGACGAACGGCCCCATGCCGGCCAGCGTGTACTGGGCCAGACCGCCCGTCAGGTTCGGCATGACGGCGTTGAGTTCAGCCATGCAAAGTGCCGAGAAAATATTGATGACCAGTGCCATGATCATCGAAACGATAAACCCCGTCCCGAGACTGCCGGCACCCTGACCGAGAGACAGGAGACAGCTGGTGGCGACGATCAGGCCGACGCCTGTCGATATGACACTGGGGAGTCCTAATTTTTTATCATCCATACAGATTTACCGCCTGCCGGCTGCGCGGCAGGCTCTCCTTTCTCATGGTGTTTCCGCATCATCAGTGGAGGGCATCTGCCCCTTCCTCACCGGTTCTGACGCGGATAATATTGGAAACCGGCTTGATGACGATCTTGCCGTCGCCGATGTGGCCGGTGAAGAGCACTTTCTTGATGACGTCGACCACTTTATCGATCTGCGAATCTTCGACAAGGATAATGACCATCTGCTTCGGGAGCAGCTCCATCTCCTGATTCATTTCGGCTTCATATTCCTGTGTACCGTTCTGCACGCCGCAGCCGATCGCCTGCACGACGGTCATGCCGCTGACGCCGATGGCGCTGAGTGCGCTTTTGAGGCTGCTCAGCCGGTTCAGAGCCGTGATAATTTCAATTTCCGATAATCCCATACTTCATCTCTCCTTTGCATGCAATAAAGAAAGGCGCTGACTTGCCGTAAGTCAGCGCCTTTGCTAATTGCTTATTTATTATGTATACACGTACTGTATCACATTGTATGCCTGTTAAATTGTAAAAATCGGTTATCCACGCTTTCGATCCGGACGTCCTCGGTACCCGGCATGTACTGCGTGTCGACTATCTTTTCCGTATAGCGGGCCTTCCTGATCATCTGCAGATACCGTCCCGGCGTGGTGCCGGCAAAACGATTGAAATCGCGGATAAACTGCGACTGGTCGTAATAGCCGAGCATCACCGCGGCATCGGTCATCTTCTCCGGTGCCCCGTAATTCAGATATTTCAGCGACCGCTGAAACTGAATGATCTTGCAGAAAGTTTTCGGCGAATAGCCCATGTCGTCGATGAAAACCTTGTGAATATATCTCTTGGAATAGCCGGTCCGCTCCTGCAGCTCGCTGATGTGGATCCGGCCGTCCGATTCGTAGACCATCTGCTTGACTGCCTGGATCAGCTCTCGTTTCCCGAAGGGCTTTTCGCGCCGCTTTTCCGCCTCCCGGCAGTGGGAGAGGAAGACAGCGATCCTGTCCGAAAAAGTTCTGGCGGCCGCCATTTCCCGGAGCCAGTCCTGACTGCCGGAAAGAACCTGCTCCAGCGGCACATATTTTTCCAGAAGATCCTTTGGCGGCACGTCGAGAAAAGCAGGCTGCAGGCCGGGCAGAAAGCGGACGCCGAACAGCTCGCCGCCGGCGCAGCTGTCATGTTCCCGGCAGGTCAGCGTGGTGCCGGCAGCGAAGCTGTGCATCTGTCCGTCTCCGTAGATGAAGAGCATATCGACGCAGCCGTCCGGCACGATGCGCAGACGCTGCCCCTTCTGCACCAGGCAGGTATAAAAGTGGGAAATGCCGCCCTGCACGTAGACACGCTGCCGGAAATTGCCGCAGTCCAGAACCATATAAGGCTGCGTCGGGTACAGACGTTCCTGTTTCCATTTCATGGCGGCCGCCTCCCCTCGTCTCTTAATCGGAATTGCTTATATTTTAGCCTTGAAACGGTCATACCGCAATGCGGAAATATCGACCGCCGTCGTACCCGTCGTGATCAGCTCTGCAATCTGGCTTGCCGCGCCTGGTGCAATGCCGAAGCCGTGGCCGCAGAAACCGCATTCGAGGACGAGCCCCGGAACCTCCGGCACATAGCCGAGAATCGGGACACCATCCGCCGTGAAATCCATCCATCCGGCCCAGGTGCGCACGATTTTCGCGTCGGCCAGGTCAGGGAAATATTTCAGGATGCCGCGGCAGATGCACGGCGCCGTCAGGCTGCAGCAGATCGGGGTGCCGTTATCCTTTGTGAACCCTTCCAGACCGGATGAACCGCCGAATACGAAGGAACCGTGGTTGGTCTGGTGGCCGTAGAAATCGGCGTCTGCCGTGCCCAGCATCTGCCGGAACATCGGCGGCTCCGCCTCTGTGACAAGTGCTTCCAGCATGATTTTCTGCATCGGCAGATCGATATCCACGGTGGCGGCGATGGCTCTGGAGTCATAGCCGGCTGCCAGCACGATCGTATCGCCTTCATATACATTTCCGGAGGTGCACAGGACCTTGCGCAGTCTGCCCCTGACCTTGCGCAGCGCATAAACCTTTTCGCCGGTGATGAAACGGACGCCGAGACGGCGTGCGGCTTTGTAGAAGCCAAGCGTGGTGGTCAGCGGGTTTGCGTGGCCGTCTGTCGGACACCAGCTGGCGCAGGTGACCTCATCGGACAGATACGGATTGATGCGGCGCACCTCATCGCCGCCGATCATGCGGACGTCGAGACCGACCGCCTGCGCCTTGGCGGTGAGCCCTTCCAGTATCTGCCGGTGCTTCTCCGTCTTGCCTAGACGGAGGTTGCCATCCTGGTGGTATTCGCAGTCCGTATCGAGTTCTTCGGAAAGCGTCGGCCAGTACTTGCGGATACCGTACATGACGAGCGGCAGTTCACGCGGGTCGCGGCCGGACTGGCGGACGCCGCCGCCGTTGCGGCTGGAACCGCCGTTTCCTATATAATCAGAACCTTCGAGGCAGATGACGCTGACACCGCGCTTTGCCAGAAAATAGCTTGTCGCGCAGCCGATAATGCCGCCGCCGATTACAATGACTTCTGCACATTCAGACATGGTGTTACTCCTCCTTTTCCTCGTTGGCAAATATATGCATTTCCAAAGGCCGCATCGGAACGCGGGACGTGGCCGGCTCGAGCAGGGCAGGGGAAATACCGAGCTCCCGGGCAATGATGCCTTTGACGAGCCGTCCGCAGGTCTGCCCCTGGCACAGGCCCATGCCGGTGCGCAGATAGCGGCGCACCTCGGTCACGGTCCACATGCCGTCGTGCACTGCCTTTCGGATCTCGCCCTTTGTGACTTCCTCGCAGCGGCAGACGATGATATCGTCATCCGGCGCAGGCACGAATTCGCCGATATCCCGGCTCCGGTCATTGACGCGGGAAGCAGCGGCTTCCTGCGCAAGTTTCATGGCTTTCTGTTTTTCGGATGCTTCACTCATTTTGCGGCCTCCTTATCTGCCCGGAAAAAACGGGCGCGCATGGCAAATTCTTTCGGCACCGACATGGTCAGCAGGTTGGTCTTGTCAAATGCCTTGCCCGAGCGGATCTGCACGACCGATGCCCGGCAAAGCGGCTGACCGCTGCGGCTCAGTGCCGTCCCGACGGTTCCCTGTGCCGGCAGCGGCAGAAATTCGTATGGGATGGTGACTTCGGCAGTGCCGTCGCCCTTGTCCTCATCGACGAGGAAAATAGCCTGTCCGGAGCAGCTGGCAACGCACATGCCGCAGCCCACGCATTCTGCCCCGCCTGCCACTTTCGGCAGTGCGGTGATCTGATCCCCGATGGAGATGCAGTTTTTCGGGCAGACATCCTGGCATGGATTGCACGGGATGTTCTGCGTGCATTCGATCACAGGATGGACACCGACGCGGTGCGTAAAGCCCGGAAATGCCTCGATCTCTTCATCAGAAACATAGCCTTTGGTGAGAAGCGTCTTTGAGAGCGGGATGCCCTCGTCGGTCACTGTCAGCTGTTTTCCTTTATTCTGCGGGGCAAACATGCCCTGCCGCAGCTCGCTCAGAGAATCTGTCAGCTGTTTTTCACGCTTTTCACAGGCATCCTCATTCATAAAGCCGAGATAGGCGGCTGCCGCGGCACCTGCCATCCGGCCTTCGATCATCGCCGAGCTGGCTTCCTCGATGCCGGCCACATCGCCGGCCGTAAATACGCCGGGCAGGCTTGTCGCACCGAAACGGCCGCATACCGGCACCTGCCCGCCTTTTTTCGGGTCATCGGCCATCCTGGCGCCGGCCATCTTCAGCAGCTGCGACATCGGCGAGAGACCGACCGCAATGCAGATGGTATCAACATCAAAATGTTTTTCCGTACCGGGGATGAACTGGAAGTGCTCATCGACCTGCGCGATTTCCACACCGGTCACGTGATCGGTTCCTTCTGCCTTTTTGATCGTGTGAGAAAGATAAAACGGCACACCGCAGCGTGCGATTTTGGCGGCGTGTACGCCGTAGCCGCCGATGTGCGGCGCCGCATCGGCCACAGCCGCCACCTCACAGCCGCACTGCATCAGCTGGTAGGAGACGACGAGTCCGACATTGCCGGAACCGAGCATCAGGACACGTTTGCCGGGCAGGACGCCGTGCAGGTTCATCAGCGTCTGGGCGGCACCGGCACCGATGACGCCGGGCAGTGTCCAGCCTTCAAAGGTCACCATGTTTTCGGAGGCGCCGGTGGCGATGATAATCGTATCGCCTTTGACGTGCTCGATGGCATCGCCGATCCGCACGACGAGCTCGTGATCCTGATAGAGACCGATGACCGTGGCGCGCAGGCAGACCTCTACGCCGGTCCTGCCGGCCTCCTCCAGCAGTTCCTGTCCGATCCGGAAACCGCGGACACGGGCTTTATGTTCTTTGGAACCGAAAAATTTATGAATCTGTTTGAAAAGCTGTCCGCCCGGCTTTTCATTTTCGTCAAATACAATAACATGCATGCCGCGTCCGGCGGCCTCGATCGCCGCAGACAGACCGGAAGGTCCGGCTCCGACGACGACAAGATCATATCGCTTCATGATGATTTCTCCTTGTTATCTGCTGTATTTTTCCGCCTGTTCTTCAAACGTGAGCGGGCTCACGCCGTACTGCGTCTGCACATTCATGCCTTCACGAAGCGGTGTGATGCAGGTACGGATATTCGGAACGCCGTCGACGACCATGACGCAGTCGGTGCAGCGCCCGATGGCACAGAAAATGCCTCTCGGTTGATGCGTTTTCTTCGTGTAGCGGTGAACCATCACGCCGTTCACCTTCAGTGCCGCCGCGATGGGTTCCCCTTCGCAGCCTTCAAGCTCTTTGCCGTCAAATGTGAACTTTACCGTACGTCCCTTTTCTATTTTGCCGAGAATGGGATGCTCAGCAATTCGTTCTGACATCAGTCGGACCCTCCCTTCCGGAATATAAAAAAAGATGCCTGACACGTTCCGTGTTCAGACATCCTTGCCTTGTTCTTACATGTTTATGATAATCGTAAAAATGAGAAACAGATTGTAAAAAAAGGAACACGCCGGTCATGTGAACGCAATGTTAAAGAACACCCTGTATACACTGCATACGGAATTTATTTTTAACAGGGGAGCGGTAGCGTATTTACAAAAGCCTGTAATAACATGGATACGGATAGAAAATGCCGGCAGCCCGGGGGACACCGGCAGAACAATCGGGAGGAGCAAAATGAAAAAAGCAGGAATTACTTTTATGGCGCTGCTTCTTGCCGCCGGCATGACAGCTGCCGTGCCAGGTGCGGCTGCTTATGCGCAGGAGCAGACAGAAATGGAAACGCAGCAGGCCGCGCACCAGCATGTCTGGAAAAACGCAGGCTGTACCTGGAACAGCGATTACAGCGCAGCGACTTTTCATCTTGTATGCAAGGACGACGCAAGCCATACCATGGATGTGAATGCAGTGATCACAAAAAATGTCATGATGCCGACAACCTGCACGCAGGATGGAAAGGTTCGCTATTTCGCAAAAGCTGCTGTCGGCAGCGGCACATTTGTGGACTGGAAGACCGTGACCGTACCCGCGGCAGGCCATGACTGGCAGGCACAGTGGACATGGTCGGCAGATTACTCACAGGCCACGCTGAAGCTGGTATGCGCCAATAACGCAAATCATACTTATGAGACGACAGTAAAGACGGTAAAGGAAACGCTGGCCGAGCCGGACTGCGTGACAGAAGGACTTTATCTTTACGATGCCATCGCAGATTATGACGGACAGAGATTTACCGATTATAAAAGGCAGACAGCCGCCGCGAATCCGGATAAACATCCGTGGATCGATGATGTGAAATGGACATGGAGCCCTGACCGCAGCAGTGCGCAGGCAGTCTTCACATGCTGGAATGATGAGAGTCACACACTTACCAAAGACGCCGCTGTAACAAAAACAGTCCTCAAGGAGCCTACCTGTACGGAACCGGGCGAAGCACAGTACACGGCAGCCGTCTCAGCACCGGATGATCAGTACACCGGCGATGAGTCCAATCTGACGGCATCCGAGACCGTAGAAATACCGGCACTGGGACATGACTGGGGAGAGGCGAAATGGACATGGAATGAAGATTATACAAAAGCATCCGTAACCCGCGTCTGCAAAAACGACCCGTCTCATATAGAAACGGCCGACGCCGTCATTACATCTGAAGAGAAAGACGGCAGGAAAATCTATACGGCAAGTGCCGTCCTGGGCGGAGAGACGCTGACAGATACAAAGACAAAAGAGGTCAGCAAGGAAGCAGCCGCTGCGGCGCAGAACGGCAGCAATAAAAACGGTACGAAAGACGCCAACGCCAAGGCCGTCAATGCGAAAGCCGCAAAGCCTGTAAAGGTCACAGCCGCATCCTCAGCAGTTAAGACAGCTGACGGCAGCACACCGGCAGTATGGGGCATGATGATTGCCGGCGGTGCACTTGCAGCCGGCGCGGCATGCAGGAGAAAATCTGCCAAAAAGAAAGCCTGAGCAGTCGGGCAGCATAATCCGGGAAAGGGCTGGCGCTGCCAGTCCTTTTTTCTCTTTCTGACAAAATAGAACGTGCTATCTGTCTGCGGCAGCCATGTATGCGCATCCGCATCTGCCCTATAATAAAGACATCAAAAGACAGAAAACAGAGAAAGGGGAAAAATGGACGGATTTCTCAAAGTATTGCTTCTCATCCTTCTTATTATCTATGTTATATCACCGATGGACCTGATGCCAGGCCCGGTAGATGACCTGCTCATGATGATCGCTTATGCCGTATTTAATAAAGCAGCGGCGAAGAGGGCTGAATAATGAAGGAAACAAAATAAGCCGGCTGTGAAGCCGGCTTTTTCATTGCAGGCCAGGTCAGCCGGTGCTTTTCTGCAGGATATGCCGCAGCGTACTGACAGAACCTGATTTGGCATGTACGACGACGGTGTCTTCACCGCAGATTTCTTTCATGGCAAAGTGCAGCATTTTGTGCGACATCGTGCCGGTGAAGAAGATCAGCAGATCCGGACTGCCGATGCCGGCGTGCAGACCGGTGTTCATTTTCGTAAAGACTTTGGAGTCGCAGTTATATTCTTTGCAGATATCTTTGTAGCGGCGTTCCATTCTCTCGTTGCCGCCGATAATTACCACACTCATAGGTACCTCCTTTACAGGGTTAGTATTAGCTAACTAAAGTATAGCATGAATCCTGCCATGCCGTATGATAAAAATTATCATCGAAGCTGCACACCGCAGTATGACCTACTGATATGCATAAAATAATATGCAAAATCGATTTTATTTCCCGAAATAGCCGCCGTTTCGGTAAACAATATTGACATATTGTAAAAAAATGAATAATATGAACATGAGGGTAATATCAATAGCTTCTGCATGAGGGGCAGAGGCTGAAAGTCACCAACGGCGGTGATCCATAACAGGCTGAGCGTATGGTATTGCTTTTTTTTGCGCATCCTTGAGATGATAATCAGTATTACGGCATGCATCTGGCATGACTTTTTATATATTCCGAAAGGAAGATCACTATGCGATCTGACAATTCTAAGAAAAGCAGCAAATCAGGATACAGGTATTCCGGAGATACCAAGAGAGATATAGATGGCAGAAATGCGACAGAGCACAGAATGATTCTGCAGCTTGTCAATTTCCTGGATGTTCTGGGTGTCTGTGCCATGTTTATTATCGCCTGGTTTACATATTACGCAGAGCGGATGCACACGCCTTATTATTTCTGGGGAAATGTCCTCGTTATCTTTCTTTATTTTCTGTTCTATTATCTGCTGGCGCGGCTGTACAGCGGATTTTCAATTCAGATCAGTTCCATCTCGGATATCGTTTATTCGCAGACGCTGTCGGCGGTCATCGCGAATCTCTTTATCTATATCGTGATGTGGCTGCTGAGTTTCCGCATGCCGAATGTACCGGTGCTTCTGCTGATGCTCGGCGGACAGATCGGCGTCATCGTCATCTGGACCAATGCCAGCCACAAGTGGTATTTCAACCATTATCCTGCCAAGGCGACCGTAATTATCTACGATGAGATGCAGGACATGGACAAGCTGATTCATGACTACGGCATGACTACGCATTTCAATACAATCCGTAAGATCAATATTCACGAGATATTCCCGAAGGAATGTCCGGACGGTGAGAACGGAAAGCCGAGGAATTCCCTCGAGGACACCCGTATCGGCAATATGGTCGATGACGCGCAGGACGTCTTCCTGTGCTGTCTGCACAGCCATGAGCGCAACCAGATTATCAAATACTGCGTTGCCCATGAGATTACCGTGTATGCGATTCCGCGAATCGGCGATGTGATCATGTCCGGTGCGGAGAAGATGCATCTGTTCCATATGCCGATTCTCCGGCTTCAGCGCTACAACCCGGCGCCTGAATATCTTTTCTTCAAGAGATTTTTCGATATTCTGATCAGCGGCATTTTACTGGTGATTCTCAGCCCGCTGATGCTTGTACTCACGATTATTATCCGTTCCGACGGCGGTACGGCCTTCTATCGGCAGAAACGTCTGACGCAGAACGGACGTGTATTTGAAGTCCTGAAATTCCGCTCCATGAGGATGGATGCGGAGAAGGATGGCGTTGCCCGTCTGTCAACGGGCGAAAACGATCCGCGTATCACGAAGGTCGGCAGATTCATCCGTTCCTGCAGAATGGACGAGCTGCCGCAGCTGATCAATATTCTGAAGGGCGATATGTCCATTGTCGGACCGCGCCCGGAGAGACCGGAGATCGCGCAGCAGTACAAGGAGACACTGCCGGAGTTCGATCTTCGTCTGCAGTGCAAATGCGGCCTGACCGGCTACGCACAGGTATACGGCAAATACAATACGACGCCGTATGATAAGCTGCTGATGGACCTGATGTATATTTCCAAGCCGAGTCTGGCAGAGGATTTCAAGATCTGTCTGGCGACCGTGAAAATCCTGTTTATGAAAGATTCTACTGAGGGAGTAGCGGAAGGGCAGACCACCGCAAGTGCGGAAAGCCTTGTAAACACTGAGGTTCCGGCAGAACAGGATGCGGAGAAGATGTAGTTCAGGGTCCGCATCTTTTATGAACAGAAGAGTTTTGTAACGAATTGTTGAGGGAGAGAGTAGGTAAGCATTATGGAAGAAGGTCTGGTTTCAATAATAACACCGTGTTACAACGGCGCGAAGTACATTAGTGAAACCATCGACTCAGTTATTGCACAGACATATCCGAAATGGGAGATGCTGATCGTTGATGACGGGTCAAAGGATAATTCAGCAGATATCGTTCGAGAGTATGAGACAAAGGATGAAAGAATTCATCTCATCCAGCAGAAGAACGCAGGATCAGCTGCGGCTCGGAACAATGGCATTCGTCAGTGCAATGGTCAGTACATCGCTCTCCTTGATGCGGATGACTTGTGGAAGCCGGATTTTCTGAAGAAGCAGATAGCCTTTATGAAAAAGAGAAAGGCGGTCTGCGTTTTCTGTTCTTATGAACGGATTGATGGTCACAGCAAACAGATCCTGCATCCGACGATTGCAAAGAAGAAGATCACGACGAAGGACATGCGGGTGATGAACCAGATTGGCTGTCTGTCCGGTCTCTATGATAGCTCAGAGCACGGGAAGATTTACCTCAGGGAAGAGCTGAAGAGTCTCCGTGACGATTATGCCTACTGGTATGACATCGTAGCTCTTGAGGATGCTGCCTATGGCAATCCAGAAATTTTGGCGTCGTACAGGGTGCTGGATACAAGCACGACTGGTAATAAGAAAAAACTTATCAAGAAACAGTATCAGTTCTATCGGACACACCTGAAGGAGAGCGTACCGGAAGCTGCGATTAACGTAATCAGGTGGGGTGTAAGTGGAATTAGGAAGTTTAGTTGAGGGTAGAGATGGAAGAACCATTGATCAGTGTGATCATTCCAGTCTATAAGGTCGAACAGTATCTTGATAGATGTCTGAATAGTGTCGTTAATCAGACATATAAGAATCTCGAAATCATTCTAGTTGATGATGGGTCACCAGATAACTGCCCTAAGATGTGTGATGAGTGGGCGGAGAAAGATAACCGCGTAAAAGTTTTTCATAAAGAGAACGGTGGCCTTTCAGATGCCAGAAACTATGGGACTGAGCGCTGCAACGGATTATTTTTGACCTATGTTGATTCGGATGACTATATTGATACTGATTATGTAAGTTACCTCTATGATTTGCTTCATCGAAACGGTACGCTTATGTCCATATGTCAACATAGAGTCAGATATCAGGGTGGCAAAACTATCGACTATGGGTCGAATGGCAGTGAGGTATTGAGTAATAAGCGTTGTTTGGAGAGAATGCTCTATTACGATGTGATTGACACCTCTGCTTGGGCAAAGCTGTATAAAACAGAATTATTCAGTGATATCAAATACCCGAAAGGAAAGAACTTTGAAGATCTAGCAACGACATATAAGCTGATGTTTAAGTCCGATAAAATTTCGGTGGGGTATGAATCAAAATATAACTATTTATTAAGAACTGAATCTATTTCAAATAGTTCTTTTTCTCCTTCTAAACTTATTTATACAGAGATTACCGATACTACCTGTGATGAAATAGTAAGTAGGTTTCCAGATTTGTCTGAAGCAGCTATTGCAAGGAAGGTCCATGCAAGATTCGGCGTGCTGAATCTGATGATTAATGTAAACGAAAAAGACTATAAGGAAGAAAAGAAAAATCTACGAAATTATATCCTCTCTCACAGAAAACAAGTACTAGCTAACAGTAAAGTTAATATAAAAGAAAAAACAGCAATTATACTTATTTCTCTAAGCTATTCCCTATATAGAACTGCTTGGAAACTATTACGAAATGGTGCTGTATAATTTTATAATGCCATATAAAACTTGAATGGGTTTACATTTATGAGCGATTTCAACAATAGATTATTAATATATGTCGAAAAAAGAGAATTAAAGCCTACAGGCGGAGCAAGTGGTTATAACTATAATCTTCATATCGGATTAGAGAATGTAGGTGCACAAAATTATTCTTATTTGAATTCGCCGGTCAATGCGAAGGATAATATGCATGCTATGAAAGATAGTGTGTTTAAGCGATTTTTGTTCATTTTCTTTCGCATTGCCAACGTTTATAAAATTCTTCATAAAAAGAAGAACTATGCAAAAACAGACCTTAGTAATTTCAAAATAGTGCATTTTCATAGTTCAAAAGATCTTTATGAGGCAAGAACCTCCTTAGAAAGCTATGATGGAAAAATAGTTTTAACGTGTCATCAACCTAAGCCATATACTTATGAGTTTGTTGAAGATGTAATCACCCCTTTTGAAAGAAAATTCTTCGCCGATTGTAAAATGAAGTTGGACATCTGAATAAAATAAGGATCCATGGCAGGATTTTTGGTAGAATGTTAATTACCACAAAAAACTATCTACA
>OMWM01000005.1 GCA_900314775.1 uncultured Eubacteriales bacterium
GCTCGCATTAACCGACTGCATCGGCTGATGTAAAATTACTTCATTTCCAGAAGCGCGTACTTGAGCGGCCGACTCTACAGAATGTGCTATTTGTGGAAGAACAGCAACTGTGATTGGGAAGGGGAGTTGAAGGAATGGTTTTAAGTGTGCAAGATTTTGTCCGCCATCATCAAAAACAAAAATCAACTGAGCGCCATTTTTGGCAGCAGGAAAGTTGTATTGTGATTTTTTTTCTGGCTGGCATATGTAAGCTCCTCTATAAAATAAACTAATTTATCAATAAACGCATTTATATTATATCCGAATGCCATGAATGTCAAGACAGTATTTTGGGAATATCCTCAAAAAAAGAATCTGAGAGCAGAATATTTAATGTTCTCATTAAGAATGTGCTATACTGTTTTAGCAGTTACAGGAAAAACAGACCGATAGAGCAGGTAAAATGACATTTTTATGCTGCTTTTTTAAAATAGAATCAAAATTTTTTTCGGGCAGGTATAATATAGAGATTCGAATATGATATAATCTATAACTAAATCAGGAAAGTTTTCCTGAAACCATAAGAAGGGAAAGTAGTCATGAAAAAACTAGAAGATTATGTAACCAGCATTCCGGATTTTCCGAAGGAAGGTATCATTTTCAGAGACATTACAACGGTTATTCAGGATCCGGAAGGATTCAGACTGGCAATTGACAAAATGCAGTCATTCCTGAAGGATGTTGATTTTGATGTTGTTGTAGGTGCGGAGTCACGCGGATTTATTTTCGGCGCGCCGATTGCCTATAACTGCGGAAAAGGTTTTGCACTGGTACGTAAAAAGGGAAAACTTCCGAGAGCTACTATAGAAGAGAGTTATGAGCTGGAGTACGGAACCGCGACAATCGAGATGCATAAGGATGCCATCAAACCGGGACAGAAGGTTGTACTGGTGGATGATTTGATTGCAACGGGCGGTACTTCCGAAGCTATGATCAGACTTGTTGAGCGCCTGGGCGGCAAGGTAGTCAAGCTCGTCTTCCTGATTGAACTTGCCGGCCTCAACGGACGTGAGAGACTTAAAGATTACGATATTGATTCAGCAATAATTTACAACGGGAAATAAGGATAAACTATGGATGTAACAGGTATGGATAAAAATCACACGGCGAATAACAGCGGTTCAGAACCGGAGAAAAATACTTTGCTTCACGGCGGCGATGAAGTTGTATTTTCATCCGACGTGCATATTCCGGTTGAAGAAAAGCCGATTATACGTACGCAGGATTTTGATACTCCGGAAGAGATCTATGATAAACTGATCGAGCGGATCAGAAAATATCATCCTTCCGATGATATTACTATCATCGAGAAGGCTTATCGTGTTGCCCGCGAGGCGCACAAGGAACAGAGGAGAAAATCCGGGGAGCCATATATCATACATCCGCTTTGTGTAGCATTGATCCTGGCGGATCTGGAACTGGATAAGGAATCCATTGCAGGCGGTCTTCTTCATGATGTGATTGAAGATACCGATGTGACGTACGATGATCTCAAAGAGGAATTCGGACCGGAGATAGCGCTGATCGTGGATGGCGTTACCAAATTGGGCCGTCTGTCTTATTCATCTGATAAGATCGAACTGCAGGCGGAGAATCTGAAGAAGATGTTCCTTGCCATGGCGAAGGATATCCGTGTTATTCTCATCAAACTGGCCGATCGTCTGCACAATATGCGGACGCTGCAGTATATGACGCCGGAGAAACAGAAGGAAAAAGCGCGTGAGACGATGGATATCTATTCACCGATCGCACAGCGGCTTGGCATTTCCAAGATCAAGACGGAACTGGACGATCTGTCGCTGCAGTATCTGGAACCGGTCGTCTATCAGAATCTTTCTCGGCAGGTCAGTGAGAAACTGAGCGAGCGGCAGGATTTTGTCAAGAATATCTGCGCACAGGTCAGCCGGAAGATGAAGGAAGGCGGCATCGAATGTCAGGTCAACGGCCGCGTAAAGCATCTCTTCAGTATTTATAAGAAGATGGTGAACCAGAACAAGACGCTGGATGAGATCTATGATCTTTTCGCCATTCGTATCATTGTCAATTCAATCCGGGACTGCTATGCTGCCCTGGGACTGATTCACGAGATGTATACGCCTGTTCCCGGCCGTTTCAAAGATTACATCGCGCTGCCGAAACAGAATATGTATCAGTCTCTTCATAATACGCTGATCGGACCGGGCGGACAGCCGTTCGAGATCCAGATCCGTACATATGAGATGCACAAGATTGCCGAATATGGTATTGCTGCGCACTGGAAGTACAAGGAAAATCCTGGCAGCAAGAATATTGAAAACCAGGAAGAGGCAAAGCTGACCTGGCTGCGGCAGATTCTGGAATGGCAGAGAGATTTCTCGGATAACCGGGAATTCATGAATCTGATCAAGGACGATCTCAATCTGTTTTCTGACAGCGTATATTGTTTTACGCCGCAGGGCGACGTAAAGAGCCTGCCGGCAGGGTCGACGCCGATTGATTTCGCTTACAGCATTCATTCAGCAGTCGGCAATAAGATGGTCGGCGCCCGTGTCAACGGGAAACTGGTAAATATCGACTATAAACTGCAGAACGGTGACCGCGTGGAGATCCTGACATCGGCCAACTCGAGAGGACCGAGCCGTGACTGGCTGAATATTGTCAAGAGCCCGCAGGCAAGGACCAAGATCAATCAGTGGTTCCGCAGTCAGTTCAAGGAAGAGAACATTGTTCGCGGCAAGGAGCTTCTGTCTGCCTACTGCAAGAATAAGGGCATACCGTTTAATGAACTGCTGACACCGAAATACATGGACAAGGTAATCCGCAAATACGGCCTCAAAGACTGGGATTCCGTCTGTGCGGCTGTCGGACATGGCGGCCTCAAAGAAGGTCAGGTTATCAACAAGATGCTTGACGAATATAAGAAGGACAGAATCAGCCAGATTACGGATGAAGATGTCCTTGCCCAGCTGGACCCGAACAGCCGGCCAAAACAGCAGGACGGCACCGTGTCGAGATCTGCCTCCAAAAATCACCATAAAGGAAATGGCATCATCGTCAAGGGCATTGACGATGTGGCGGTACGTTTTTCAAAATGCTGCAACCCGCTGCCGGGTGATGAGATTGTTGGCTATGTAACGCGCGGACGCGGCATTTCCATCCACAGGACGGACTGTCAGAATATGCTGAATCTTTCCGAGGCGGAACGTTCGAGACTGATCGACGCCGAATGGGAGGATGATGCATCGGAAGTAAATGGTTCTTTCGATGCCGAGATCAATATTTATGTGAAAGATGGTGTGGGCGTTCTCACCAAGATCGCACAGGTATTTACCGAAAACGGCGTCAATGTCATTGCACTTTCGAGCCGTTCCGGCAAGAACCATACCGCGACCATCAGCTGCACATTTGAGGTTAAAAACAAAGAAGAGTTAAATAACATTATCAGCAAACTCCGGACGGTAGATGTCGTCAACGATATCACACGTACGAGAGGCTGATCCGGAGGCAACATGAGCAAAGCTGAACTGAACAGCTTTATTCTCGGCATGATCGGCACCAACTGCTATCTGCTGACGAATAAAGATACCAAGGAGACGATCATTATTGATCCGGCTGATGATGCACGCAGCATCAGCAGTTTTATAGAACTGCATGATCTTAAACCTGCGGCAATTCTGCTCACGCATGGACATGCAGATCATATCATGGCGGTGAATGATCTGCGTGACAGGTACAGCCTGTATGTCTATGTGCATCAGAAGGAACGGGAGCTGCTCGGCGATGTAAAGCTGAATTGCAGCACGCTGCTGCTGGGCAGACCGATGACAGTGAAACCGGACGTGCTGCTCCGTGACGACCAGATACTGGACCTTGCCGGATTCAGTATCAAGGTGATCTACACGCCGGGACACACGATCGGCGGCTGCTGTTATTACATTGAAGATGAGAAGATGCTGTTCAGCGGTGATACGCTGTTTCAGTCATCCGTCGGAAGAACGGATTTCCCGACCGGCAGCTACAGGCAGATCATCGACTCGGTGAAGATGCTGCTGAACACACTGCCGGAAGACGTGGTTGTCTATCCGGGGCATATGGGAAAGACCACAATTGGTTTTGAGAAAAAATGCAACCCGTTCATCTGAGTTTCAGGGACTGTCATATCTGCATCAGAAGATATGGCAGCCTTTTTTTGCGGAGGTATGAAATTTGATTTATCTGATTATCAATGAGCCGCAGTACGATTATGACGTGCGCACGATGCTGATGGCTTTCTTCCGCGGTGAGAAGATTGTCACAGAACCGGAGGGGACGGATAAAACCCTGATGGTTCGTTTTACTGTGAAAAACGGCACATCGACACGGATGTATGCAGAGTTTACAGACAGAGAGAACAAGACCGTGGCGGGAGGATCTTTCTGCCCGGGTACGGTAAGACAGGAAGTTTCTTTAACTGTAAAAAAACTCCTGTATTCACTTCTGAGCCGTTATACCGGCAGGGAGCTGCCGTGGGGCGTACTGACGGGCATTCGGCCGACGAAACTGGCACGGGAACAGATTATTGCCGGCAGCACGCGTGACGAAGTCATCAAAAACCTGCAGGAGCGCTACCTCGTAAGTGAGGAAAAAGCCGGTTTATGTTTTGATGTGGCGCAGCAGGAGGAGAAAATTCTCAGCAATCTTGATTATGAGCACACCTGGAGCCTTTATGCAGGGGTGCCGTTCTGCCCATCCATCTGCGCCTACTGTTCTTTTTCTTCGTTTCCGATCGAAACATGGAAGGACCAGGTCGATGCCTATCTGGATGCTTTTGAAAAGGAAGCCGCAGCGGCTGCGCACTTATGCGAGGGACATCCGCTGCTCACCGTATATGTAGGCGGCGGGACGCCGACCTCGCTGAATGCGGGGCAGCTGGACCGGTATATGACTGCTTTGGAGAATTCATTTGATTTCAGCCATGTCAGGGAAATTACAGTGGAAGCAGGCCGTCCGGACAGCATCACCATGGACAAGCTCGAAGTCCTGAAAAAACACGGTGTCACCCGCATTTCCGTAAATCCGCAGACTATGAACCAGGAGACGCTTGACCTCATAGGCCGCCGCCATACAGCCGAGGATGTTGTACGGGCGTTTGAAATGGCGAGAAAAGCCGGCTTTGATGACATCAACATGGATATTATTGTCGGCCTGCCGGGTGAGCGGTCAGAGCATGTGCAAAAGACCATGCAGGCACTCGGGCAGCTTGGGCCGGACAGCCTGACAGTGCACTGCCTGGCACTCAAACGCGCGGCTTTTCTGAATCGGAACCGGGAGAAGTTCCCGGTTGCGGATACGGACGAGGTAAACCGGATGATCCGGATCTGCCGGGAAGGGGCTGCGCAGCTGGGACTTAAACCGTATTATCTTTACAGGCAGAAAAATATTGCCGGGAATCTGGAAAATACCGGCTATGCCCGTGAAGGCTGCGCCGGTCTGTACAATATGCTGATCATGGAAGAGGTGCAGACCATTATGGCGATCGGCTCCGGCGCTTCTTCCAAATTTATTCTGGACAGCAGCGGCGGCGGTCCGCGCATTGAGCGCGTGGAGAATGTCAAGAGTGTAAAGGATTATATCGAGCGTATTGATGAAATGATCAAGCGCAAAAAAAGTTTTTGCAATACGCATGGATATTTGTTAGTATAGGGTATGTACGCATTGTTTGAAAATGAAAACATCAGAAACCTTAAGGAGGCAGATTATGGATGTTATTGAGCTGCAGAAGAAGGCTGTAGAAGTCCGCAAGGGCATTATTACAGCGGTTCATTCTGCTAAATCCGGTCACCCGGGCGGATCGCTTTCCGCAGCGGACATTTTTACCTATCTTTATTTTGAAGAAATGAATATTGACCCGAAGAATCCGAAAGACCCTGGCCGCGACCGTTTCGTCCTTTCCAAAGGCCATACAGCACCGGGACTTTACTCGGCGCTGGCGCTCAGAGGCTATTTCCCGGTTGAGGATCTGAAGACGCTTCGTCATGTCGGATCTTATCTGCAGGGCCATCCGGATATGAAGCACATTCCGGGTGTTGATATGTCATCCGGCTCTCTCGGACAGGGCGTTTCCGCAGCCGTAGGTATGGCACTTTCCGCAAAGCTCAGTAACGACAGCTACCGTGTTTATACACTGCTCGGCGACGGTGAGATCGAGGAAGGCCAGGTATGGGAGGCAGCGATGTTTGCCGGTGCCCGCAAGCTGGACAATCTCTGCGTTATCGTGGACAACAACGGCCTGCAGATTGACGGACCGATCGACGAGGTCAACTCACCGTATCCGATTGATAAGAAGTTTGAAGCATTTAATTTCCATGTGATTCCGGATGTCGATGCGCATGATTTCAATGCGCTCAAAGCCGCATTTGACGAGGCAAGAGCTTTCAAGGGCATGCCGACGGCCATCATTGCCAGAAGTATCAAGGGCAAGGGTGTATCCTATATGGAGAATCAGGTCGGCTGGCACGGCAAGGCGCCGAACGATGAACAGTACAAGACTGCAATGGATGAACTGGAGAAAGCAGGTGAAGCATTATGTCAGAAATAAAGACGATTGCAACGAGAGAGAGCTACGGCAATGCACTGGTAGAACTCGGCAGAGAGCATGATGATCTGATTGTCCTTGATGCGGATCTGGCAGGTGCCACCAAGACAGCTACTTTCAAGAAAGAGTTTCCGCAGCGCCACATTGACTGCGGTATCGCAGAGAGCAACATGATGGGTATTGCAGCCGGACTGGCTGCCTGCGGCAAGGTGCCGTTTGCCAGCACATTTGCCATGTTTGCAGCCGGCCGTGCCTATGAGCAGGTGAGAAACAGCATCGGCTATCCGCATTTGAATGTCAAGATCGGCGCCACGCACGCCGGCATTTCCGTCGGTGAGGACGGTGCCACCCATCAGTGCAATGAAGATATCGCGCTGATGCGCACCATTCCGGGCATGACGGTAATCTGCCCGTCAGATGATATTGAAGCGAGAGCAGCCGTACGTGCAGCCTATGAATATGTCGGACCGGTTTATCTGCGTTTCGGCCGTCTTGCTGTGCCGGTGATCAATGACAGACCGGATTATAAATTCGAGATGGGCAAGGGCATTACGCTGCGTGACGGCAAGGACGTTACGATTATCGCGACCGGTCTGTGCGTAAGTGAAGCGCTGACCGCTGCTGATATGCTGAAAGCAGACGGCATCGACGCACAGGTGATCAATATCCATACCATCAAACCGCTTGATGAGGAGCTGGTGCTCGCAGCGGCGGCTAAGACCGGACGGGTTGTCACCTGCGAAGAGCATTCCGTGATCGGCGGCCTCGGCAGCGCGGTATGCGATGTGCTCAGCGAGAAGCTTCCGACCAGAGTCATGAAGATCGGTATCAACGATACATTCGGCGAATCAGGCCCTGCCAAAGAGCTGATTGTGAAGTACGGCATCGACGGTGCTTCCATTGCTGCCAAAGTAAAAGCATTTATGGCCTGAGTCAATTTGAGAATAATATAACAGAATGTCCCGGAAATCCTCTGAAACAGGGGATCCGGGACATTCTGCGTACTGCGGATTCACGATCTGCCGCATCGTTTGCCTTACATTTTGACAGAAAACCCGTCCGGGCACCGGAGAGGGATTTTATATTTTGTCGTAAAAAGGACCGCATGTATCCTCAAAAGTTAAAAATTTCACGAAAATTTCATTGAAAAGTTTACTGATATGTGTTAAAACATTATTAGATAAATAATTATCATAGTAGATGATTATGTGTCTTCGGGATAATGATTCACCGCCGGAATTTTTTTATTGCATTTTCGGGCGGTATTCATAAAAAAAGGTATGTAATAATAGGATTGGAGGAATTTATCATGGATCTCAAAAATGTAATCTATGAAAAAGACGGCGCAATTGCTACTATTAAGCTGAATCGTCCGAAACAGCTTAATGCATTAAGCACAGAAGTTCTTCTTGATGTTGAAGCAGCACTGAACGAAGTAGAAGCTGATGATGAAGTCAGAGTCGTAATCGTTACCGGTGAAGGCAGAGCTTTCGCAGCAGGTGCTGATATCGCAGCTATGAAGGACTATGATCAGCTCGCAGGTTTTGATTACTGCGCAACAGGTCATAAGGTATACCGTCATATGGAGAAGATCAACAAACCGTTCATCGCAGCTGTTAACGGCTATGCACTTGGCGGCGGATGCGAGATGACTCTTGCATGCGACCTCAGAATTGCATCCAGCAAGGCTGTATTCGGTCTGCCGGAGACTTCTCTTGGTATCATCCCAGGATACGGCGGAACACAGAGACTTCCTAGAACAATTGGTGTTGCAAAGGCTAAAGAGCTCATCTACACAGCATCCAACATCAAGGCTGACAAGGCACTTGAGTATGGCCTCGTAAGCAAGGTTGTTGAGCCGGAAGCACTTATGGATGAGGCTCGTGCACTTGCAGAGAAGATCCTTAAAAATGCTCCAGTCGCTGTTTCTCTTGCAAAATATGCGATCAACAATGGTATCGATATGGATATCGACAGAGCTCTTAACTTCGAGAATGTTGTAGAGAGCACACTTTTCTCAACTGCAGATAAGACAGAAGGTATGACAGCATTCGTTGAGAAGAGAGACCACAAATACATCGGTCACTGATTAAGAACCCTATAAATTTTACATATATAAGGAGTGAGTTAAAATGGGATACATTTTAAACGAAGAACAGATGGAAACTGTTAACCTCGCCAAAGACTTCGCCAACAAGTCAGTAAAGCCTATCGTTGCTGAGTATGATCGCGAAGGCAAGATGCCGATCGACCTCTATCAGCAGGCTGCTGAGATGGGTCTTACCGCTCTTGAGATTCCGGAAGAGTTCGGTGGATACGGCGTAGATTACTACACAATCCTTGCTGCATACGAAGAGCTCGCTAAGGTTGATGGCGGTTTCGCAACAGGTGTTGCAGCTGCAGGTCTTGGCCTTAAGCCGGTTCTGATTGCAGGTACTCCGGAGCAGAAGACATACTTCGCAAGCTTCCTTAATGGCGACAGAGAAGGTCTTGACAGCCCAGAGACAGGTTATTCAGGATACGCTGCATTCTGCCTGACAGAGGCTGATGCTGGTTCTGATGCTGCTGCTGGTAAGACAACAGCTGTTAAGAAGGGTGACGAGTACATCATCAACGGTTCCAAGTGCTTCATCACAAATGCAGCTCTTGCATCTGTTTACACAGTATTCGCACTTACTGATAAGTCCAAAGGTACAAAGGGCATCTCCGCTTTCATCGTAGAGCGTGATCGTGAAGGTGTATCTCTTGGTGCTGAGGAAGATAAGATGGGTATCCGTCTTTCCAATACAGCAACAGTTAACTTTGATGATGTTCATGTTCCTGCAGATCATCTTCTTGGTCAGGAAGGCAAAGGCTTCATCTATGCTATGCAGACACTCGATATGGCTCGTCCGTCTATCGCAGCTCTTGCTTGCGGTACTGCTCAGAGAGCACTGGATGAGGCTGTTGCATATGCAAAGCAGAGAGTAACATTCGGTAAGCCGATCATTGCTCATCAGGCTATTCTGTTCAAACTTGCTGATATGGATATCCAGGTTGAGGTTGCTCGTTCTTCAGTTATTAACTATGTTAACAAGTACTATGACTGCAAGAAGAAAGGCAACAGAAACTTCTCCAGAGAAGCTGCTATCTGCAAATGCTATGCTGGTGATATGTCTGTTCAGGTTTGCCTTGATGCTATTCAGATCCTCGGTGGTTATGGTTACTCCAGAGAGTATCCGGTTGAGAAACTTCTCCGTGATGCTAAGATCTATCAGATCTATGAAGGAACCAACGAAGTTCAGAGAATGGTTATCGGCGGCGCTCTTGCAAAGTCCAAATAATTTAAATGAATTTCATTTAAATAAAAACCGGAGTGGGATGAGCAATCATCCCACTCTTTTTTCATAGGTTCAGCAATAGCTGCGGAGGAAATATGTTCTACAATAATAAAATTGTATTTGCAGATGATCATGGAGAAAAGGTTTTTATAGAACCCGGGATGGCAAACCGGCATGGACTGATTGCAGGGGCTACCGGCACAGGCAAGACAATTACGCTGAAAGTGCTGGCAGAGTCTTTCAGCGATGCCGGCGTGCCAGTATTGATCACGGATGTCAAGGGTGACCTGACCGGCATGATTGAAGCAGGCAGTGACAGTGAGGATATGCAGGAGAGAATCCGGAAATTCAGCCTCGCGGACATGAATTTTTCCTATAAGGCATATCCTGCGGCTTTCTGGGATCTTTACGGTGAAAACGGCATTCCTGTGCGCACGACGATATCGGAAATGGGCCCGGTTCTGCTGGCAAAACTGCTCGATCTGAATGAGACGCAGACCGCAGTGCTGTCGGTTGTTTTCAAAATTGCAGATGATCAGAAACTCCTTCTGATCGATATCAAGGACCTGAAGTCCATGCTCACCTATGTCAGCGATAACAGCAAGGAACTTTCCCAGACATACGGCAATATGGCAAAACAGAGTATTAATGCGATTCTGCGCAGTGTCATAGCCCTCGAGTCAAAGGGCGCCGATCTGTTTTTCGGAGAACCGGCATTGAATGTTTCTGACTGGTTTGCGTCCGGGACAGACGGACGCGGGATGATGAATATCCTCGACTGCCGTCAGCTGATGCAGGATTCGACGATGTATTCTGCTTTTCTTATGTGGTTTCTGTCGGAATTATTTGAGACACTGCCGGAAGTCGGTGATATGGATAAGCCGCGGATGGTATTTTTCTTCGATGAGGCGCATCTGCTTTTTAAGGATTGCTCAAAGGCGTTTGAGGAAAAAATCGAGCAGGTTGTCAAGCTGATCCGCTCGAAAGGCGTCGGCATCTTTTTCTGCACGCAGAATCCGACCGACCTGCCGGATGGCATTCTGAGCCAGCTCGGCAATAAGATCCAGCATGCACTGCGCGCCTATACACCGAACGATGAAAAAGCGCTCAAGGCGGCTGCCGGTGCTTTCCGGGCAAATCCTGATTTTGATACCAGACAGGTTCTGCAGGAACTCGGCACAGGAGAGGCACTCGTTTCCGTGCTGGACAAAGAAGGCATTCCGACCGTCGTACGCCGTTGCAGCATACTGCCGCCGCAGAGCCGTATGGGTGCCGCTGGAGAAGAGGCGGTAAAACAGGTGACGGCGCAGAGCAATCTTTATCTGAAATACAAGGAGTCCTCTGACCGGGATTCTGCATATGAATTTCTGGAGCGTATGAAGCAGCAGAATGCAGCGGAGGCGGAGAGCGCAAAGCAGCAGGTGGCAGCGGAAAAGGAAAAACAGAAGGCAGAAGAAAAGAAAGAAAAAGAGAAACAGAAGGAAAAGGAACGGGAAGAGCGCCAGAGGAAAAATGCGGCCAAATCAATCGGCAGCACGGTAGCCGGCACCATAGGGCGTGAGGTCGGCAGCACCATCGGCAAAAGCGTCGGCGGCAGCTTCGGCAGAAAACTGGGCGCCAATCTTGGCGCGGCACTGGGCCGGAACATCATGGGCACTTTTTTCAAAAGCAGATGAAAGGCCGGAAAGATTTTTCTGAAAGCACTTGTTTTTAAAGTTTACAAATTATAGAATAAAAGATAGAGTGTGATTATTTCTTTTGCTGCCGATTGCGGAGGCAGAATGAAACAGAAAAATCTGATTGGGATTTTGCTCATTGCGGTATTCGTGGTGGTGACAGGCATTATTTTCGGAACCGGTCAGGAACGGGGAGAGAGCAGCCGCATGCTTGAATCTGCCGCCATAACGGATACGCAGGACACTGGGGAGACGGAGAAGCAAAAGGAAACGGAAACCGAGACCGAGACGAAGGCATCGGAGCAGGCATCGCAGATTTATGTATATGTCTGCGGTCATGTAAAGGAGCCCGGCGTGGTAAGAATAACATCAGGCCAGCGGGTCTACGAGGCGATCGATGCAGCCGGCGGTATGACAGAGGATGCTTATCCGGACGCACTGAATCTTGCCAGTCCGGTTAATGACGGCGAGAAGATTTATGTGCCCGGGCAGGATGAGGCGTCTAAGTACGATGCCGGCAGTGAGACCGTGAGCGGCGGTGACGGCGCGGACGGTTCGGCGGCGCTGGTCAACATTAATTCGGCCTCGAAAGAGGAACTGATGACGCTGCCGGGAATCGGTGAGGCCAAGGCCGATGCGATCATTTCCTATCGGGAGACCAACGGACCGTTTTCATCGACAGACGATATTCTCAATGTGAGCGGCATCAAGGAAGGCGTGTACGATCAGATAAAATCACTGATTTGTGTTTGATTAAGGTGAGTGGAATGGCTTATAAGGTACTGGTTGTTGACGATGAAAAGCTGATAGTGAAGGGCATCAAGTTCAGCCTGGAACAGGACGACATGGAAGTGACGGTCGCCTACGACGGGCAGGAAGCATATGATCTGGCCATGCACAACGATTTCGATATTATTCTTCTTGACGTTATGCTGCCGAAGATCAGCGGCTTTGAGGTGTGTCAGATGATCCGGGAGAAGTCAGATGTGCCGATTATCATGCTGACAGCAAAAGCAGATGATATGGATAAGATCCTGGGACTGGAATACGGGGCGGATGATTATGTGACAAAACCGTTTAATATTCTGGAAGTCAAGGCAAGGATCAAAGCGATTATCCGAAGGACCAGGAATAAGGGTAAGCCGAAGGAACAGGAGAAAGTGATCACGGCCGGTGATATGAAGATTGATATCGACGGCCGCAGGGTCTTCATCAAGGATAAAGAGGTCAATCTGACAGCGAAGGAATTTGACCTTCTGGAATTACTGGTTACCAGCCCGAACAAGGTATTTGACCGTGAAAAGCTTCTGGATATGGTCTGGGGATATGATTATCCGGGCAATGTGCGGACGGTGGACGTGCATATCCGGAGACTTCGTGAGAAGATCGAAACCAATCCGAACGAGCCGAAGTACATTCATACCAAATGGGGTGTGGGGTACTATTTTCAGGCATGATAAATATGAGTCAGAACAGAAAGGTAAATCTCAGGATTTACCTTTCTGCATTTAACGGATAAAACGGAGGAGCGCAATGAAGTATAAGGCAGCTGTTTTCGATATGGACGGAACGGTTCTTGATACGGCCGGCGATCTGTGTGATTCGATGAATCATGTGATGGGGCAGCTTGGCCTGCCTGCCGGATTTACCATAGAAGACACACATTACCTTTTCGGGAGCGGTGTGACGGTGGCGGTCAGCCGTGCGCTGGCCATGCTGGACGGAGCGGATTATAAGACGCTGCTTACCGTCGGCACAGAAGAGGATGAAGTTACCCGGACGCTGGACCCGGCACTCCGGGAAAAGGTGCAGAACATGTTTCGCAGCTATTACGGGCAGCACTGCAGCATTAAGACCGGCCCGTATCCGGGCATACCGGCGCTGCTGATGAGACTGCGGGAGCACGGCGTTCATACAGCCGTTGTATCCAATAAACCGGATCCGGCTGTGCAGGAACTTGTCGATATTCATTTCAAAGGGCTGTTTGACAGAGCACTCGGCGAGAGCCCGGCGATCAGACGGAAACCGGCGCCGGATATGACGCGGAAGATTGTCGAAGAACTGGGGATAATGCCGGAAGAGGCCGTTTATATCGGCGATACGGAGATCGACCTGCAGACGGCGGAGAATTCCGGAACCGGCTGCATCTGTGTGGACTGGGGGTTTCGCACGAAGGATTTCCTGACGGCGCTCGGAGCGCCGGCTGTTGTTTCGTCGGCGGATGAGCTGGGCGATCTGATCTTGTCCGGCGCGAATAAGCGCGAATAATAATAATTGCCCGGAACTGTATCGTATATTATAATAGCCAGACAGAGACAGAGCTGTCTGGTATGAAAGAGAAGTCGGAGAATTTGAAATTGTTTAAAAATAAGAAAGACAGAAAGCCGGCGGGCAGACGGGGCAAAAAGTTCAGGAGCATGTTTGTCCTGATGTTCCTCGGCATGACACTGCTGACCGTTGTACCTATTGTGGGTATTCAGCTGTTTTACAGCAGTTATCTGATCAGCAATGCCCGCCAGAACCGTGTGCAGGTCCTCAAGGATTACGGTGATAATATAGCCGGAGAACTGGTTAACAGCGGCTATCTGGACGGACAGATTTCAGAACTGCTCGACACAGAGCTGCAGGATTTCAGCGGATTGTACAATGGCCGTGCGATTGTTGTCAATTCGGCGTATGAAGTCCGCTTTGATACTTATGGCGTGCTGACCGGGCACTATCTTGTTACAGAGGATTCTGTAACGGCGATGACGGGTGAAGACAAGACGCATTATTATTCTTCAGCGGATAAGCTGGCATTCACCTATACAATCCGGGACGACGAAGGCAATGTGTGCGGCATGATTCTGTTCTATGTATCCTGTGCGGATCTGACAGTGACTTATAAATCCATCAATCATACCATGATGGGGATTATTGTGGCGATTGCCTGCATTCTGACCTTGATTTCTTATTTCACGGCACGTAAATTCACGAAACCGCTGCAGACCATGGCCAGCTCGTTCAACCGCATTGCAGAAGGACATTTTGATGAGAAGGTGGAACTGAGCGGTTTTACAGAGATGGAACAGCTCTCCTCTGCTTTTAATGTCATGGTGGAACAGCTCAAGGCACTGGAAGATTCCCGCCAGGAATTTGTATCCAATGTCTCGCATGAGCTGAAGACACCGCTGACATCGATGAAGGTGCTTGCCGATTCTCTGAATTCTCAGGAAAACGTACCGGTGGAAATCTATCAGGATTTCATGCACGATATCGGCAGTGAGATTGATCGGGAGAACAAGATTATCAATGATCTGCTTTCTCTGGTACGTATGAATAAAACGGAATCCGAGCCGAACATCACGCACTGCAGCATCAATACGCTGCTTGAAAATATTCTCAAGAGGGTGCGGCCGATCGCAGACCGCAAGAATGTCGAGACTGTCCTGGAGAGCTATAAGCAGGTGGAAGCGGACTGCGATGAGCTCAAGCTGACGCTGGCGGTCACGAATATTGTTGAAAATGCCATCAAATACAATATCGCCGGAGGCTGGGTGCAGGTAACGCTCGATGCGGACGATGAGTATTACTATATCAATATTGCCGACTCCGGCATCGGCATACCGGAAGAGTCGCAGGATAAGGTATTTGACCGATTTTACCGTGTTGACAAGGCACGTTCGCGCGAGACCGGCGGAACCGGCCTTGGCCTGTCGATCAGTAAGACAATTGTCGAGATGCATCATGGACAGATCAAGGTAAAGAGCAAGGTGGACGAGGGTACGACATTTTCGATCCGCATTCCGCTTGTCTACACTTCTGAAGCTAAGGAGTGAGTCCGCCTATGGAGAGATACAGAATGAAATCAGGATATAAGAAGCTAGTTTGTGTTCTGCTGATTGTACTTCTTGTGCTGCCGTCTGCAGGCTGCTCGGCCGCCAAAAAACTGTTCCGGCATGAATCAGCAGCGGCGAAGGACAGCACGGATGTCGGCTACCAGATCTATTATATTGACAGCAGCGGTCTGGAACTGTATCCGTATGCCTATAAACTTGAGGCGACCAAGGAAGATGGCATCATACAGGAATGTATCAGTATGCTCAGCAGTGTGCCGGAAGGAGAAGACTGCGAACCGGTGCTCGGCACGGATGTGCAGCTGCAGAAATATGAATTTGACAGCGAGACGAGGACACTCGCCATGTATTTCGGATCCGATTACAATAACCTTTCTTCGGAACGGCAGATTCTGATCCGGACTGCAATTGTCAAGACTATGACGCAGTTTAACGGTATTATTGACTATGTAAGCTTTAACATAGATGGAAACTGGCTGACGAACGATGCCGGCGAGACCATGCTGATGAAAAACAATGACTATATCATCACCGTTCCGGACGATCAGGAAGGATTGAAAGAGGCGGATATCGTTCTCTATTTCGCCTCCTTGGACGGGACAGGGCTCGTGCCGGTTACCGTGCACCGGAAGTATGATCCGTCGCTGGCACTGGAGAGCATCGTGCTCGATGCCTTGATTGTCGGTCCCGTAACGGACGACTGCAAGGAGGTGCTGTCGCAGAATACGCAGGTCAAGGATGTCTATGTTGACGATGGCGTCTGCCATGTCGATTTCAATTCGGCGTTTCTGACGCTGGTTGGCAATCAGAATTTCTGCATCAATGTCTACAGTGTGGTTAATTCGCTGACGAATCTGCCTGATGTGGACAGTGTGGAGATTACGGTCAATGGAGAAAAGGTGACCAATGCGCCGGATGGTGTTGATATAAGCGGAGATCTGACGGCGGATACCGGTCTGATCGCCGGCGGACATCAGTAAATTCGTATAACGAAGGAGAAGAATGACAAGACCTCTCGTCTGGATGGCGGCTGCCTTTGTGCTCGGTGAGATTCTGGCGGCTGTCCATCTGCCATGGTATATAGCGGCGGGTGCCGTTATGCTTTGGATTTATACGGCAGGTATAAGTGTACAGGGAAAAAAGTTCGGATATTTCCTGTGGCTTATACCTGCCTTTTTTGCATTTGGATTTCTGATCTATTGCCATGCCTGTCAGATGCCTGCTATTGATCGCTGTTTTTACGGTACGATCAATGCGGATTTTCGCGGACAGGTCGTGCAGGTACAGAAAAAACCGAAAAGCATTGCCCTGACAATACGGCGGGCAGGACTTCTGTACGTGTATGACGGACGGCAGAATACCTGCGAGGCGGGTATTATCGTCTATGCGGACCCTGCCATCGCGGAAAAAACAGAAGTCGGTGATGTTGTGGAGGGCAATATCGACCTGGAACGGCCGGATGAACCGTCCAATCCCGGACAGTTTGACATCCGTTCCTGGCTCAGAGCGCAGGGCATCTGCTATACCGGGTACTGTGAGCAGATGAATATTGCGGCAAGACCGGTAACGTACAGCCGCCGCCTCTATCGTCTGCGGCAGAAACTGAAGCAGATTTATTCGCAGGTGCTTGATACGGAGAATGCCGGGACGGTGCTGTCCATGATTACCGGTGACCGGGAAATGCTGGATGCGGATATCCGGGATCTGTACCGCGACCTGGGGGTTATACATATACTGGCGATCTCGGGCCTTCATATTTCCGTTGTCGGGCGCAGCCTTTTCCGGCTTCTGCGCCGTTTCGGCCTGAATAATCAGTTCAGCGCACTGGCGGCATCTTTTGCGGTGATCAGCTATTATCTGTTTACCGGCGGCAGCGCCTCCTGCCTGCGCGCGGTGATCATGTTTCTGGTTTCCATGGCAGCCATTCTGTTTGGACGAACGTATGACATGCTGACCGGCATGGCGCTGGCAGCGGTGATCAGCTTTGCATATTATCCTCTGCAGATTACGCAGGTCGGAACCCAGTTCTCCTATGGCGCTGTGCTCGGTATCGCCGTGGTGAGCCCGGTTCTGCAGAAGGTACGGATGCGGCTGCATCCGGAGGAAGAAGGGCGCTATGCGCTGAAGGCGGCGCATGGACGGGACAGGAAGAAGATACTGCGGAAAAAGCGGGCGGCCGGTCTGCTAGACCGTTTTGGCTCTTCGCTTGCAGTTTCCATGATTGTTTTCCCGATCACGGCCTATTATTATGGAAGAATCCCGGTAATCGGCCTGCTCCTGAATCTGTTTGTGCTGCCGCTTGCTTCCTGGATTGTCATGTTCGGGATTGCGGTTGGTGCAGCGGGGATGGCGGCGATGCCGCTGGCAGAGTTTCTGGCGGGCAGCGTAAAGGGACTCTGCGGCATTCTGAACGGGCTTTGCCGGTTTTTCTATCAGCGTGCCGATGCCGCTGTGTATACCGGCAGTCCGCCGGTGGGTATCATTTTGCTGTATTATCTGCTGCTTGCTGTGTTTGTGCTGCGCCTTTATAAGGGAAAGAATCGGTATATTATTGCACTGATGGCCGGGCTGCTGATTCTGTTTATTCCGTTCCGGAGAATGCAGACACTGACGGCCTTTCCGGATGTCGGGCAGGGGGCCTGCGTTTTCCTGCGGTCTGACAGCGGCACCACATGGATGATCGATGGCGGCAGCAGTACAGAGAAGGAGGTGGCGCGGTATCGTCTGATTCCGTTTTTGCATTATTACGGGGAGAGTGCTGTCGATTATGCCGTGGTAACGCATGGAGACAGCGATCATTATTCCGGAATACAGGAAATGATCAAAGAAGGGGCGGTGCGCCATCTTGTAATCAGCACGGCAGCGCAGACGGATGAGGATCTGCAGCAGCTGTCTGCGCTTGCCGGAGAAAACGGGATCGATGTCATGCAGATCTGTGCGGGCAGGCAGTGGCAGGACGGTACGTGGCAGTTTCACTGTCTGTCCCCGGTCCGCGGTGCATCCTATGAAGATAAAAATGATGCATCGATTGTGCTGCGCCTGGATACAGGCGGCTGCCGTTTCCTCTTTCCGGGAGACATTTCCGAAAAGACCGAAAAGCGGCTGGCAGCGGCAGACATCGCCGGTATTGATGTGCTGTATGCGGCGCATCACGGATCCCGGTATGGAACGGGGGAGCATTTTTTAAAGGCAGCACAGCCGAAGTCAGCCATCATCTCATGCGGACTGCATAATCACTACGGCCATCCGGCGAAAGAGACGCTGCGGCGGCTGAAAGAGGCGGGCTGTATGATTTACCGGACGGATCGGCAGGGTGAAATCGAGGTGTCTGTCCGAAACGGCGAGATCATTGCACGGGCGTACCGCCGGACGGGCAGCCGGTAACTGCCTGCGTATATGGCAGCTGCCTTCGCATGCTGTATCTGCCAGTGTATACTGTGAGGAAGCGTTTGATTCCCGATAGCCGTATGGCTCTGCGGATGTTATAATAAGATCGTTGGGAGGGAAAACGCTATGATGACAATCAATCATGATATCGAGACGGGTTCTTTCCGTACGGTCTATCTGCTGTACGGAGAGGAGACATATCTGAAAAACCAGTACCGCGACAAGCTTGTGCATGCGATGGTGCAGGATGGCGATACCATGAATTTCACCCGGTTTGACGGACGCCATACGGATCAGTTTGAGGTGATTGCACTGGCGGATACGGTGCCTTTTCTTGCAGAGCGCCGTGTGCTTCTGATCTGTGACAGCGGCTGGTTCCGCGGCGGAGCGACAGAGAGAATAGCGGAGTATATAAAGAAGATTCCGGAGACGACCTGCATTGTGTTTTCGGAGAAAGATGTCGATAAGAGAAGCCGTATGTACAAGGCGGTCAAGGCAGCCGGCTACGTTTCTGATTTTGAGGTGCCGAAGGATAATCAGCTGCTTTTATGGATCGGTGTGCTGCTCAAGAAATCCGGCAAGAAGATATCAGAGGCGGATGCCCGCCATTTTATGGAACTGATGCCGCGGGATATGAGCTATATTTATTCCGAACTTGAAAAGCTGATTGCCTATACAGGTACGCGCCCGGTGATCAGGGCGAAAGATATCGATGAGGTCTGCTGCGTGCAGCCGGAGAATAAAATTTACAAGATGGTCGAAGCCATTGCGGCAGGCAGGCGGGATGAGGCGGTCCGCCTTTACCACGATCTGCTTGCGGTCAAGGAGGAGCCGATCCGTATCATTTATCATATCAACCGGCAGTTTTCTGAACTCTGGAAGGTTGGTTCCTATCTGAACCATGGATATTCCTACGAGCAGATCGCGCAGGAGACCGGTCTGCGTGATTTCGTTGTTAAAAAGGATGCCCGGCTGTGCCGGCAGTTTACCCGGTCCTATATTACCCGTGCGATGAATTACGGGGCGTCGATGGAGCAGGCTGTGAAGACGGGCAGGATCAACAAGACGATTGCCGTGGAGATGATGCTGATCAAGCTGACTTCCTGAAAAAAGGCAAAAGAAAAAAGTCTGCGTTAATGACGGAAAACGCAGACTTTTTTTCTATATTCAATAGTCAGAACGGATTACTGCATCTTGTTGACAGCAGCTGCAAGACGGCTGACTTTTCTGGACGCGGTGTTCTTGTGCATAACACCCTTGGTCTCAGCCTTGTCGATCTTGCTGGTAGCATCGCGGAGAGCAGCCTGAGCAGCGTCCTTATCGCCAGCAGCGATAGCAGCGTCTACCTTCTTAATAGAAGTCTTAACACCGCTGCGGATCATTTTGTTGCGTGCAGCGTTCTTCTGATCTGTAATTACTCTTTTCTTTGCAGATTTGATATTTGCCAATTTCTACACCTCCCAACATCATAACATCGGTGTGTAATGCATTACTCCGGACACGGACGACTTAATGTACACATACGGTTAATATTTTAAAGTATAGACATTTAATTGTCAAGGCAAAAACGGCGTTGCGTCCCATAAAAAAATCAGTTATAATTCCCATTGATATTAACGTTTTATGAGTATTCTCTGGAGGTTTTTTCTTTGAAAATAAATCAGGATCATATCAGAAATTTCTGTATTATCGCCCATATTGATCACGGCAAATCGACTCTGGCCGATCGTATTATCGAGAAGACCGGTCTGCTGACGAAGAGAGAGATGCAGGATCAGGTGCTGGATAATATGGATCTGGAGCGTGAGCGCGGTATCACGATCAAGTCCCAGGCAGTCCGTACGGTTTACCATGCGGACAATGGAGAGGAATATATTTTCAATCTGATCGATACGCCGGGACATGTGGATTTCAACTATGAGGTTTCGCGCAGCCTTGCCGCGTGCGACGGTGCCATCCTCGTGGTCGATGCGACGCAGGGCGTGGAGGCGCAGACGCTGGCCAATGCCTACCTCGCGATTGATCATGACCTCGATATCATGCCGGTCATCAATAAGATCGATCTGCCGAGTGCAGAACCGGACAGGGTCGCAGCAGAGATCGAGGATGTCATCGGCATTGAGGCGGAGGATGCGCCGCGTATCTCTGCCAAGGAAGGTATTAATATAGAAGCAGTGCTTGAGGGGATCATCACGAATCTGCCGGCGCCGTCCGGCGACCCGGACGCTCCGCTTAAGGCGCTGATTTTTGATTCCCTGTATGATCCCTACAAGGGTGTTATCGTTTTCTTCCGTATTATGGACGGCAGCATGAAGCGCGGCGACCGCGTCAAGATGATGTCGACAGATGCGGAATTTGACGTGATTGAGGTCGGGTATTTCGGCGCCGGCCAGTTTATCCCGTGCGATGAGCTGCAGACCGGTATGGTCGGCTATATGACAGCGAGCATCAAGAGTCTGGGTGAGACGCGTGTCGGCGATACGATCACGTCGGCAGTGACGCCGTGTGCCCAGCCGCTTCCAGGCTACAAGAAGATCAACCCGATGGTCTACTGCGGTATTTATCCGGAAGACAGTGCGAAATATGAGGACCTGCAGGATGCTCTCGAAAAGCTGCAGCTCAACGACGCTTCTCTGTTTTTTGAGCCGGAGACGTCGCTTGCGCTGGGATTCGGTTTCCGGTGCGGCTTTCTGGGACTTCTGCATCTGGAGGTCGTGACGGAGCGCCTGGAGCGGGAATATGATCTTGATCTGATCACCACGGCTCCTTCTGTTGTCTATCGCATATACAAGACGAACGGGCAGATGGTTGAGATTTCCAATCCGTCCAATATGCCGGATCCTTCCGAGATCGATTATATGGAAGAGCCGTATGTCTCGGCGGAGATTATGCTGACGACGGATTATATCGGCACGATCATGGACCTGTGCCAGGAGCGCAGAGGTATTTATCTCGGTATGGATTATATAGAACAGACGAGGGCGGTCCTCAAATACGAACTGCCGCTCGGAGAGATTATCTACGACTTTTTCGATGCTCTCAAATCCCGTTCCCGCGGCTATGCGTCCTTTGACTATGAGTTTAAGGGCTACCGGGAGTCGAAACTGTGCAAACTGGATATCCTGGTCAATCATGAGAAGGTGGATGCCCTGTCGTTTATCGTTTTTGCGGATTCGGCTTATGACCGCGGCCGCAAGACGTGCGAGAAGCTGAAGAAAGAGATTCCGAGACAGCTTTTTGATATTCCGATTCAGGCTGCCATCGGCAGCAAGATCATAGCGCGTGAGACGGTTAAGGCACTGCGCAAGGATGTCCTGGCCAAGTGCTACGGCGGCGATATTTCCCGTAAGAAGAAGCTCCTTGAAAAGCAGAAGGAAGGCAAGAAGAAGATGCGGCAGATCGGCAATGTCGAGATTCCGAAGAAGGCCTTCATGAATGTACTCAAGCTCGATGAGGAATAACGCGGCAGAAACCGCAGACTGGAATTTTGACGATCTGCCGGAGCAGGACCTCAGCCTGTATGTGCATTTTCCGTATTGCGTGCGCAAATGCCGCTACTGCGATTTTCTGTCTTTTCCCTGCGGGGAAAATGATTTCGAGGCCTATACGGATCGCGTCTGCGAGGAAATCCGCTTCCGCGCCGGACAGCTGCCGGGCATGCGCCTGCGCACCGTTTTCTTCGGCGGCGGAACGCCGTCGCTGATGCAGCCGCAGCAGGCAGCACGGATTCTGCAGGCGGCGGCAGAGTCTTTTGCGATGGCGAAGGATCCGGAGATCACCATGGAATGCAATCCCGGGACGGTGGATTACGACCGGCTGGCCGGTTTCCGGCAGGCCGGCATCAACCGATTGAGCTTCGGGCTGCAGTCCATGAAAGATGATGAGCTTGCCTATATAGGCAGGATTCATACAAGGCAGGAATTTCTTGCCAACTATGCGCATGCGAGGAAAGCCGGTTTTGAGAACATCAATATCGATCTGATGTCTGCCCTGCCGGGACAGTCGCTTGCGGATTATGAGGAGACGCTGCGGGAGACACTGGCCCTGCAGCCGGAACACATTTCCGCCTACAGCCTGATTATCGAGGAAGGCACGCCGTTCTGGAACATGTACGGTGAGAAGACGGCAGAAGGCGCCCTCCCGCTGCCGGATGAGGACGCGGAGCGTGCGATGTACTACCTTACTAAAAAGCTTTGCATGCAGCACGGCTATCAGCGCTACGAGATTTCCAATTACGCAAAGCCCGGCCGGGAATGCCGTCACAACCTCGTATACTGGTACCGCGGCAATTATCTGGGGGTCGGCCTTGGCGCCTCGGGCATGATCGGCAGCCGGCGCTTCAGGGTGACGGCAGATCTGGAAAAGTATTTCCTGACATTTGAGCCGCAGGAAGTGACGGCGCTGTCAGAGCAGGATAAAATGGAAGAGACGATGTTTCTCGGGCTCCGCTGCCGGCGCGGGATCAGCACAGACAGCTTCCGCCGGAAGTTCGGTATGGATATATGGAATGTCTACGGACCGGTCCTGGAGAAGTATGAGCGCAGCGGCCATCTTGTCTGCGACCGCGAGCAGCACAGAATCCGTCTGACGGACCGCGGCATCGATGTCAGCAATATCGTTCTCGCCGATTTTTTATTGTGACATCGGATGCAGCTTAAAAAAATAGTGAACATAAACAAAAAAAATAACACGGTTACGCTTGACAAATAAGTGTAATGGTGTTATTTTTATTCACAGATGATGTTAGCACTCTAAATGAATGAGTGCTAACAAATAGAAAAGGAGATGAGATCGGTGGAACTGGATGAACGTAAGATAAAGATTTTGAATGCTATTATTCAGACTTACCTTGATACAGGTGAGCCGGTAGGCTCGCGGACCATCTCCAAGTTTTCCGATCTTGACCTTAGCTCCGCGACGATCCGGAATGAGATGTCTGATCTGGAAGACATGGGCTACATTTTTCAGCCGCATACATCGGCGGGACGGATCCCTACCGACAAGGGATATCGTTTCTATGTAGACAACATGCTCAAGGAGAAGACGGCCGAGGCAGAGGAGCAGAATAAAGTCATGGTCCAGAAGGTTGACCGGCTGGAGGAGATGCTCAAGCAGGTTGTAAAGCTTCTGGCGACGAGCACGAATTACGCGTCGATGATTTCGGCACCGCAGCCGCAGGTCAGCAAGCTGAAGTTCATACAGCTTTCGCTGGTAAGCGGATATGAGATTCTTGCCGTGATGATGCTGGAAGGCGGCATCCTGAAGCACCGGGTAATCGATCTCGACAGCCCGCTGGAAGAACAGGATGTGGTCCGTCTGAATCTTCTCCTGAACACTTATCTTCAGGGCAAGGCGCTGGGCGATATCAATCTGGCATTGATTCAGGAGATCAAGAAGCATGATCAGAGCCATAAGGACACGATCAGCCATCTGATTGATATCATTGCAGAGTGCCTGCAGGAAGAGGAGACGGAGATCTATACGAGCGGCGCGACCAATCTCCTCAAGTATCCGGAGCTTGGCGACCGCGAGAAGAGCACACAGCTTCTTTCCGCATTTGAGGACAAGAAGAGCCTGGAGGAATTTATCAGTGATAAGGATGATGCCAATTCAGACAATCACGGAATTCAGGTTTATATCGGTTCGGAATCACCGGTCCAGTCGATGCAGAACTGCAGCGTGGTAACCGCCACTTATGAGATCGAGGATGGTGTCTACGGAACTATCGGTATTATCGGTCCGAAACGGATGGATTACAAGAAGGTTGTCGGCAACCTTGAGACTGTAATGAAGCAGCTGGATGCAATTTATAAGAAGAATGATGATGATGATGATTAGAGGTGAATATCGTGATCGACATTGAAGATAATGAAGAAGTAAAACAGGATCCGGATACAGAAGATATTGAAAATAAGGAAAGCGCAGAGGAAACCGAGAAGCCTGAAGAGCAGGAAACAGCACCGGAGGAAAAACCGGAAGAGGACGGAAAGTCCGAAGAAGAAAAGCCTGACAGCCAGGATGAGGCACCGAAGAGCAAATCCGATAAGGAAGAGAAGAAGGATGAGAAATCCGGAAAGTCTTCCGGCAAGAAGAAAAAAGAGGATCCCAAGGATAAGGAAATCGCCGAGCTGAAGGACAGAGTCATGCGCCAGATGGCGGAATTTGACAATTACCGTAAGCGTACAGACAAGGAGAAAAAGCAGAATTACGACATCGGAGCTTCCGATTTTATCGTGAAGATTCTTCCGGTCCTCGATAATTTCGAGCGCGGTCTGGATGCGATCAGCGAGGAAGAGAGAAAGGGTTCATTTGCACAGGGCATTGAGATGATCTATAAACAGCTCGTCAAGGTGCTCGAAGACAGCGGTGTTACCGTAATCGATGCAGTTGGAAAGCCTTTCGATCCGATGCTCCACAATGCGGTTATGCAGAAGCAGAGTGATGAATATGAATCCGGAACCATTATTCAGGAGTTCCAGAAGGGTTATAAATATAAAGACAGAGTCATAAGACACAGTGTAGTTGTAGTTGCTGAGTAATCAGCTTGATATAGATTTACAGAAGTTTCACTTTCAGGAGGAATAGATTATGAGTAAGATTATTGGTATCGATCTGGGTACAACAAATTCATGTGTAGCTGTTATGGAAGGCGGCAGCCCGGTTGTTATTCCTAATCAGGAAGGATCCAGAACCACACCTTCTGTTGTAGCATTTACCAAGAACGGTGAGCGTCTTGTTGGTGAGCCGGCTAAGCGTCAGGCCGTAACCAATTCAGAGAATACAGTTTCTTCTATTAAGAGACATATGGGCACCGATTACAAGGTAGCAATCGGTGATAAGAAATATACACCGCAGGAAATTTCAGCCATGATTCTGCAGAAGCTGAAAGCCGATGCAGAGAGCTATCTCGGTGAGAAGGTAACCGAAGCGGTTATCACAGTTCCTGCATATTTCAACGATGCACAGAGACAGGCTACCAAGGATGCCGGCAAGATCGCCGGACTTGAAGTAAAGCGTATCATCAACGAGCCTACCGCAGCAGCTCTTGCTTACGGCCTCGATAATGAGAATGAGCAGAAGATCATGGTATACGATCTGGGCGGCGGCACATTCGATGTATCCATCATCGAGATCGGCGACGGTGTCATCGAAGTTCTGGCAACCAACGGCGATACCAGACTCGGCGGCGATGATTTTGATAACAGAATCACCCAGTACATGATTGATGATTTCAAGGCTAAGGAAGGCATTGATCTTTCCGGTGATAAGATGGCTATGCAGAGACTTCGTGAAGCTGCAGAGAAGGCGAAGAAGGAGCTGTCCAGCGCGACAACAACCAACATCAACCTTCCGTTCATCACAGCAACACAGGAAGGCCCGAAGCATTTCGATATGAACCTGACAAGAGCGAAGTTCGATGAACTGACACATGACCTGGTAGAGCGTACGGCTGTTCCGGTTCAGAACGCTATGCGTGATGCCGGCCTGACCATGAATGATATTTCCAAGGTTCTTCTTGTCGGCGGTTCAACACGTATCCCGGCTGTTCAGGAGAAGGTTAAGATGCTCACAGGCAAGGAGCCGAACAAGTCCCTGAACCCTGATGAGTGCGTAGCAATCGGTGCTTCCATCCAGGGCGGCAAGCTCAACGGTGAAAGCGGTGCCGGTGATATCCTTCTTCTTGATGTTACACCGCTTACCCTTTCTATCGAGACCATGGGCGGCGTTGCTACACATCTGATCGAGAGAAATACAACAATCCCGACCAAGAAGAGCCAGATCTTCTCAACAGCAACAGATAACCAGACAGCTGTTGATATCAACGTTGTACAGGGCGAGAGACAGTTCGCCAAGGATAACAAGAGCCTCGGCCGTTTCAGACTGGATGGTATTGCTCCGGCAAGAAGAGGTGTTCCGCAGATTGAGGTTACTTTCGATATCGATGCCAACGGTATCGTCAATGTTTCCGCTAAGGATCTCGGCACCGGCAGAGAGCAGCACATCACCATCACTGCAGGCTCCAACATGTCCGAAGAGGATATCAACAAGGCAGTCAAGGAAGCTGCTGAGTATGAAGCACAGGATAAGAGACGTAAGGAAGGCGTGGATGCCAGAAATGATGCAGACTCCATGGTATTCCAGATTGAGAATGCCCTCAATGAAGTCGGCGACAAGGTAAGCGCTTCCGATAAGGAAACAGTTCAGAAAGAGATCGACAGCCTCAAGGCAGTACTTGAGCGTACAGCGAATGAGGAGAATCTCACAGATGCGGATATCGACGAACTCAAGTCCGGCAAGGAACGTCTGATGAATGCTGCACAGCCGGTATTCACCAAGATGTATGAGGCACAGGGCCAGGCTGCAGGTGCAGGCCCGCAGGGCGCAGGCCCACAGGGTGCAGGCCCACAGGGCGCAGGCCCACAGAATGCAGGTCCGCAGAACGGCGGTGACGACAACGTCGTTGACGGCGATTACACCGAGGTCTGATAGCACAGACGGAAGATAAGCAGGGAGGCCGCTGCAGGCCTTCCTGCATACACTGAAATACAAGGCGGAGAGCACGGTACCGGCGTACCGGCTTTCCGTCATTTCGTGATGTTATTGAAAGGATTCAGTTATGGCAGAAAAGAGAGATTTTTACGAGGTTCTGGGCGTTGATCGTTCCGCAAGCCAGGAGGAAATCAAAAAAGCCTACCGTAAGCTTGCCAAGAAATATCATCCCGATATGAATCCCGGAGATAAGGATGCGGAGGCCAAGTTCAAGGAAGCTTCCGAAGCCTATTCCGTTCTGGGCGACCAGGAAAAGAGAGCGAAGTACGACCAGTTCGGCATGGCGGCGTTTGATGAGACAGCCGGCGGCAGCGGCTTCAGCGATTTTGATTTCAATTCCGATATTTTCAGCGATATCTTTTCCGATCTTTTCGGCGCAGGCCGCAGCTATCGGAGCAATCCGAATGCACCGCGGCAGGGGGCGAGTGTAAGAATCAACATGCGCCTTACCTTCATGGAGGCTGTTTTCGGATGCGAGAAGAACATCAAAATCGGCTACAAAGAAGAGTGTGAGGATTGCCACGGCACCGGCGCCAAGCCTGGCACGCAGCCGGAAGTATGCCCGCGATGCGGCGGCACCGGTCAGGTGACGATGACGCAGCAGACAATTTTCGGTGTCATGCGCAACATTCAGACATGTCCGCAGTGCGGCGGCTCCGGCAAGTATGTCCGTGAGAGATGCCCGAAGTGCGGCGGTTCCGGATACAAGAAGATCCGCAAGCCGATCAAGGTGAATATTCCTGCCGGTGTTGACAATGGCATCACCGTTCGCGTGGGCGGCTGCGGCGAACCCGGCGTCAACGGCGGACCGCGCGGCGATCTGCTCGTGGTTCTGCAGGTAAGCTCCGATCCGGTATTCCAGCGTGACGGATATGACATCTATTCGACAGTGCCGATTTCATTTGCGGATGCGGCGCTTGGCGGCACGATTACGATCAAGACGATTGACGGCGAAGTGCAGCAGACAATCCGCCCGGGTACGCAGACGAATACGCAGATCCGTCTGAAGGGCAAAGGTGTGCCGACGCGCGGCAACAACACAATCCGCGGCGATCATTACGTCACACTTGTCGTACAGGTACCGAAGAAACTGACCAATGAGCAGAAAGAGCTCCTGGCTCAGTTTGACGAGGCAATGACAGGCAATAAGCGTGAGACCGGCGAGAAAAACGAGAAAAAGAAGAAAAAAAGCTTTATGGATAAGCTGAAAGATATCTGATGGAAAACGGCCTTATGCTGACAGCAGCATCGGGCCGTTTGTTTTATAAGGAGACAGAAATGAAGTGGAACAAATACCGTATTAAGACAACCGAAGAAGCGGAAGATATGATCAGCTACACACTTGGCGAGCTGGGCATCGAAGGTGTGGAGATCGAGGACAAGGCGCCGCTTTCTGAGGAAGATAAGAAGAAAATGTTCGTCGACATCCTGCCGGATCTCGGCGATGACGATGGCACGGCTTATGTATCTTTTTATATTGAACCGGAAAAAGACAGCGATGAACTGATGGAGAAAATCAAAAAGGCGCTGCACGAGCTTTCCGCGTATGTCAATACCGGAGATCTCACGATCACAAGGACGCAGACGGCAGATGTGGACTGGATGAACAACTGGAAAAAGTACTGGAAGCCGTTCAGGGCGGACGACCATATCATCATTCTGCCGACATGGGAGGAGCCGATTGACGCCGCTGAGGATGATCTTGTGATCACACTGGACCCGGGCATGTCATTCGGAACGGGCACCCATCATACGACAAAGCTCTGCATTCATCAGCTGAGCAAATATGTAAAACCGGGTATGCACGTCCTTGACGTGGGGACAGGCAGCGGCATCCTCTCAATTATTTCCGCGAAACTCGGCGCTGAGAGTGTATGCGCGGTTGATATCGATCCGGACTGCATCACCTCACTGAAAGAAAATATGAAGGTGAACGACCTGACGGAGAAAGAGATCGAGAGCCATCAGGGTGATCTGAACACAGACCGCGCGCTTCGCGAGACGGTCGGCCTCGAATCTTATGACATTGTCGTGGCCAATATTCTGGCCGATGTCATCATGCCGCTTTCGGATGTGGTCGGAGAAGTGATGAAACCGGGCGCGCTGTTTATCTCTTCCGGCATTCTCGAGTCAAGAGGCGATGAGGTGAAGGAAGCGCTGCTGCGCAATCATTTCGAGATCGTCGAGATGACGCAGTCAGGCGAATGGGTTTCCTTTACGGCGCGCAAACCGGCTGTCTGAGCGGCCGGGGAAGGCGGTTACTTGAACAGACGCTGCATTTTTGCTATAATTGTGAGCTATAGACATTTTTACGGATAAAGGGTGATACAATGCCGCGTTTTTTTGTACAGAGTGAGAATATCGGCGATCAGACGATTGCGATCGAAGGTTCCGATGTGAATCATATCAGAAACGTCCTGCGCATGAAGCCGGGAGACGAGCTGACGGTCAGCGACGGCGGCGGTATGGACTATTTCTGCCGCATTGCGGATATGAACAGGGACCGCGTCATGCTGGATATTGTCGGCAGCTGGAAGTCCTACACGGAACTGCCGGTCAGGCTGTATCTGTTTCAGGGACTGCCCAAGGCAGACAAGATGGATCTGATTGTGCAGAAGGCGGTTGAACTGGGCGCTTATGAGATTGTCCCGGTCAGAACCGCCAGGACGATCGTGAAGCTGGACGGACAGAAGGAAGCAAGGAAGCTGGAGCGCTGGAACAGTATTTCCGAGAGCGCGGCGAAGCAGGCGGGCCGTGCGGTCATACCGAAAGTGCATGAGATCGTCTCTTTTGAGCAGGCGGTTGATATGTGCCGGAAGCTGGATGCTTTTGTCATGCCGTATGAGAAGGATGAGGGCATGGAGCATTCCCGCCGCGTTGTGCGTTCGCTGCACGGCGTATCGGATGCGGGGATATTTATCGGCCCGGAGGGCGGCTTTGCGGATGAAGAGGTTCGCGCGGCCGTCGATGCCGGTGCGAAGACCATATCGCTTGGCAGCCGCATACTGCGGACGGAGACGGCCGGTATGGCGGTGCTGTCGGTGCTGATGTTCGAACTGGAGACAGACCGGAAGGAGAAGAAGGAAGACTGATGATGGATGTTTATTTTGATAACGCCGCCACGACAAGGGTATATGAACCCGCGGCGGAACTGGTGACCTCTCTGATGCTGAATGAATTCGGCAATCCTTCCTCTCTGCATGATAAAGGTGTTGAGGCGGAGCGGTATGTCCGCGGTGCGCGCGAGACATTTGCCTCCCTGCTCAAGGTGAAGGAAAATGAACTGATATTTACGAGCGGCGCAACCGAGTCAAACAACATGGCGATTTTCGGTGCCGCCCGTGCACGCCGCCGCTATGGCAGACATATCATCACGACGGCGATCGAGCATGCTTCGGTCTATAATCCGATGAAGGAACTGGAGCGGCAGGGCTATGAACTGACAGTTCTGCCGGTAGGCAGCAGCGGCCTGGTGGACCCGGAGGCAGTGCGCAGCGCTGTCCGCCCGGATACCATACTTGTCTCTGTAATGGGCGTCAACAACGAGATCGGGACGATCGAGCCGATCGCCGACATCGTGAAGGCCGTGAAGGAGACCAATCCGGAGACGCTGATTCATGTGGATGCGGTGCAGACTTTCGGAAAAGTGCGGTTTTACCCGTCCAGACTCGGCATCGACATGATGTCGGTGAGCGGCCACAAATTTCACGGGCCGAAGGGCACCGGTCTGCTCTGGGTGCGCGGCGGTGTCCGCATTGAACCGCTGATTTACGGCGGCGGCCAGCAGAAGGGCATGCGTTCCGGAACGGACAATGTACCGGGCTGGGCCGGCATGGCGAAAGCCGCGCAGCTTGAATTTGAAAATTTCGATGATAAGGTCGCAGGACTTTATGATCTGAGAGAATATTTTATTGACCAGGTGCTGCAGATTAAAGGGACAGCGGTCAACGGCGGCCTGCGGCCGGGCAGCTTCACGGTGCAGGAAGATCCGCTGGCCTGTGCGGCGCCGCATATCGTCAGCGTCAGCTTCGATGATGTGCGGGCGGAGGTTCTGCTGCACGCGATGGCGGAAAAGGGCGTTTCGATTTCGGCGGGATCGGCCTGCTCATCGAACCATCCGGATATCAGCCGGACCCTGAAGGCAATCGGCGTGCCGAAGGAACATCTGGATTCCACGGTGCGGTTCAGTTTTTCATTTGATTCCGACCGAGAACAGGTCGATTACTGTATCAATGCTTTGAAGGAAGTGCTTCCTGTGCTGCGGCGCTACGTGCCGGGCGGCAGAAAGAAAAGGAGATAAGATGTATTTTAAATCTATTCTTGTGAAATATGGCGAAATCGGCATCAAGGGCAAAAATCGCTATTTATTTGAAGATGCCCTTATGGACAACATCCGCTTTGCACTGCAGGGCATTGATGCACCGTTTGAAGTGACCAAGGAATCAGGACGCATTCTGGTGACTTTTGAAGGAACATATGATTATGAAGAAGCTGTCAGCAGACTGACGAAGGTGTTCGGCATCGTCCATATCAGCCCGGTTGTTGTGCTCGAGGACAAGAGTTTTGATGCCATAGCCAGGACTGTCGGCGATTACATGGAAGAATATTACGGAAAGCCGGATTTTACCTTCAAGGTAATCTGCAAGCGCGCTGACAAGCATTTTCCGAAGACCTCTATGGAAGCGGCTGCCGATCTGGGCGAGTATCTGCTGGACCGTTTTGACGGTCTGCGTGTGGATGTGCATAAACCGGAAGTCGGGGTGCATGTCGAGATCAGAAACTGCGTTTATATCTATTCCGTGGATATTCCGGGACCGGGCGGCATGCCGGTCGGCACGAACGGCCGCGCGACGCTTCTGCTTTCCGGCGGCATCGACAGTCCGGTGGCGGGCTATATGATCGCAAAGCGCGGCGTGAAAATCGATGCGGTTTATTTTCATGCGCCGCCTTATACGAGCGAACGTGCAAAGCAGAAGGTGGTCGATCTGGCCAGAATTGTTTCCCGGTATGCGGGACCGATCCGTCTGCACGTGATTAACTTTACGGAGATTCAGCTTGCTATTTATGATAAGTGCCCGCATGAAGAACTGACGATTATCATGCGCCGCTACATGATGCGGATAGCGCAGTCGATTGCGCTGGATGAGAAGAGCATGGGACTGATTACCGGCGAGAGCATCGGGCAGGTGGCAAGCCAGACGATGCAGAGCCTGATGGCGACGAATGCGGTCTGCACGCTGCCGGTCTACCGTCCGCTGATCGGATTTGACAAGAACGATATCGTGGATGTATCGCAGAAAATCGGCACTTATGAGACGTCGATCGAGCCATTTGAGGACTGCTGCACCATTTTCGTGGCAAAACATCCGGTGACCAAGCCGAATGTGCATGCCATTGAGCGGTCAGAGCACCATCTGGCGGATGTCATTGATGAGATGGTAAAGCGGGCACTCGATACACAGGAAATCATAGAGTGCAGCTGATGGCAGAAGGACTGCGGCGCAAGGCGGCAAAGCGTGCGGCGCAGTCTGCCTGAAAATCTGCATACACTTATAAAAAAAGAGCCTTCCCTGCCGAGAAGGCTCAAATCATTAACTGTTGATTGATATTATACAATGTAAGGCTTCAGAGCTTCCATGATCTCCGGCATCTCATCGCTGTCATGGATGGTCAGTGTCAGCTCCCTTGAAAGGTCGATACTGAAAATTCCCATGATCGACTTTGCGTCGATGATGTAGCGGCCGGAACTAAGGTCAAAGTCTGTTTTGAAGCGATTGACGGTGTTCACGAAATCTCTGATCTTATCAATAGAATCAAGGCGAATCTGGACATCTTTATTCATAATAAACCTCCTGTACAGTCAAGCATGATACAATTTAATAGTACATTTGTGACTGCCAAAAGTCAAGAAGACTGCACGGAGGTCCGGAGGCATTTATGGGAAAAAGTGTGGCGTTTTATACGCTTGGCTGCAAGGTCAACCATTACGAGACGCAGGCAATGCGTGAACTTTTCATGCAGGCTGGCTATGAGATAAAGGATTTTGAGGACAGTGCCGATATTTATGTGATCAATACCTGCACGGTGACCAATATTGCAGACCGCAAATCGCGTCAGATGCTGCACAGGGCGAAGAAGAGAAATCCGGATGCGGTAGTGGCGGCGGTCGGCTGCTATGCACAGGGCGATGCCGATCAGCTTGCGCTGGATGATGCGGTGGACCTCGTTGTGGGCAATGACCGCAAGGGAGAGATTGTCCGCCTTGTCGAAAATGAAATCGAGAACCGGCAGGGTGCGGCGGACGAGGAACTGCTGGATATCAATGCTGTGCGCACCTATGAACCGCTGCAGATTTCCGGTACGGCGGACCAGACCCGTGTCTACATCAAGATCCAGGACGGCTGCAACCAGTTCTGTTCTTACTGCCGGATTCCCTATGTCCGGGGGCGTGTCCGTTCCCGCTCGGAAGAGGATATCGTGCAGGAAGTGCAGCGCTTCGCCGGAATGGGCTTTCAGGAAGCCGTTCTGACAGGCATCCATATCAGCTCCTATGGCATGCAGACACCGGATGCCGGTGCAGCGCCCGGGCAGCATGATTACCGTCCGGACGGCAGCCGGCTGATCGATCTGATCGAAGCCGTCGACAGGGTCAGCGGAATCCGGCGGATCCGCCTCGGCTCGCTGGAACCGCGGATCATTACCGAAGATTTTCTGCAAAGGCTGTCCGCGGTAAAGAGCATCTGCCCGCATTTTCATCTGTCGCTGCAAAGCGGCTGCGACAGTGTGCTCCGGCGTATGAACAGAAAATATACCACGGCGCTTTTTGCAGAGAAATGTGCGCTGATCCGTAAGTATTTTCACGCGCCTGCGATCACGACGGATGTGATCGTCGGATTTCCGGGAGAGACGGAGGAGGAATTCGCACAGACCGTTCGCTTTCTGTCCGGTATTCAGTTTGAGAGCATGCATATTTTCCGGTACTCCCGCCGCGACGGGACGAAGGCCGCAGCGATGCCGGGGCAGGTCGACCCGCAGATCATGGCGCAGCGAAGCGACGTGCTGCTGGAGCTGTCCGCTTCCATGCATGAAGATTTTGTGGAGCGCCATAAGGACGATGTGCTCGAGGTCCTGCTGGAGGAGAAAATCGAGGAAGACGGCATTGCATACATGTGCGGGCACAGCCGGAATTATCTGAAGTGCCTGTTTCCGGCAGAAGGGCTTGCACCCAATCAGATTGTCTGCGGCAGGATTCAGGGCATGAGGGGAGATGCCGTGCTTTGCGCTCTGACAGAGGAGAAACCGCAGCTTCCCTGAAAATGATATTTTGACACCGTAAACGTTTTATATTACAATAAAATTAACTATGGAAATTTGTCAGTCTGTTTCTGACGGAGGGACGTGAAGTTTTGAGCGACAATAATACACAGTATTTTAATGTCAACAATGAGTCAGATCTCAAGGTGAGAGATATACTGGAAGCAGTTTACATTGCCCTGACAGAAAAGGGATATAATCCTGTTAACCAGATTGTAGGTTATATCATGTCCGGTGACCCTACCTATATCACCAGCTATAAGAATGCCCGGTCGCTGATTATGAAGGTGGAGCGCGATGAGATTCTTGAGGAACTTCTCAACAATTACATCGAAGTGAATATGAAATAACATGAGAATACTAGGACTGGATTACGGCTCCAGAACAGTCGGCGTGGCGGTGAGCGACCCTCTGCTTCTCACCGCGCAGGGCCTGGAGACGATTACGCGCGAGCGGGAGTCGCATCTTCGCCGTACCTATGCCCGGATCGAGGAACTGATCCGCGAATATCAGGTGGAACGTATTGTGCTCGGCTATCCGAAGAATATGAACGATACGGAAGGAGAGCGCGTGCAGAAGACGAAGGAATTCCGGGATGCATTGGAACGCAGAACCGGTCTTGATGTGGTGCTCTGGGATGAGCGGCTCAGTACGGTCGCTTCCGAGAGAACTCTTATAGAAGGCGGCGTGCGGCGCGAGAACAGGAAGAAGTATGTAGATAAACTTGCCGCAGTCTGGATCCTGCAGGGGTATCTGGACAGTTTGCGTGCAGACAGGAGATAGGCTTGGCAGACAGCAGAAAGATAACTTTAACAGCGGACAACGAAGAAATTGAACTTTACATCATTGAGCAGACCATGATCGGCAATGTGAATTACATACTGGCTTCGGAGGCGGAAGAGGGAGATTCGGATGCTTATATACTGAAGCAGACCGGGTCAGAAACCGATGAGGCTGTGTATGAATTTGTAGAAGATGAAGAGGAACTGACCTCGATATCACGGATTTTTGAACAGCTGCTTGACGATGTGGAATTTTCCTGATTTTCCGGGATCAGGACGGATTGATACGCAGAGCCTCAGATGGAGGAAACGATGATGGATAACAACACGGTCAGCTACAGTGACATACTGAGAGAAAGCGGTCTCAGGGTAACACCGCAGCGTCTGGCGATTATAGACGTTTTTCTCGAGAGACCAGGCCAGCATATGACGGCGGAGGAAATCTACAATTATGTGCAGGAGAAGGCCCCGAAAACCGGTATTGCCACGGTATACCGCAATATTGAGATGCTTGCGGATATGCATGTGCTCGACCGTCTGAACCTGAACGACGGATATGTACGCTACGAGCTGGGCGATCCTGCCGGCAGCGGCCGCCATCATCACCATCATCATATGATCTGTCTGGGATGCGGAAGAGTCTTTGCCTTTGACAAGGATCTTCTCGAGAATCTGGAAGAGAGCATCCGCGAGGATACCGGCTTCCAGGTGACGGATCATGAAGTCAAACTGTACGGATACTGCCGTGAATGTCTTGAGAAACAGAAGAACGAGAAGAACGGGCAGTAGACTGTGCCTCCTGGAAGATTGTTCAGTTGGGAGGAAACATTGAACAGAACCAGAAAAAAGAATAAGAGCATCAAAATCATCCCTCTGGGCGGACTTGAACATATCGGTATGAATACTACCTGCTTTGAGTACGGGGATGACATTATTGTGGTGGACTGCGGCATGGCATTTCCTGAGGAAGGCATGCTGGGCGTTGACCTTGTCATTCCGGATATTACGTATCTGCGGGAGAATATTGACCGTGTCCGTGGCTTTATCATCACGCACGGACATGAGGATCATATCGGCGCACTGCCGTATGTACTCAATGTAGTCAACAAGCCGGTCTATGCGACCAAGCTGACGATGGGTATTATCGAGAAGAAGCTCGATGAGCACGATCTTCTTGATACAACGCAGCGGATCATTGTAAAGCATGGCGATGTGATCAATCTTGGCTGCTTTACCATCGAATTTATCAAGACGAATCACAGTATTTCCGATGCGACGGCACTGGCCATTACGTCACCGGCCGGTACGATTGTGCACACCGGCGACTTCAAGATTGACTACACGCCGGTATACGGAGAGATGATAGACCTGACCCGTTTCGCCGAACTCGGCAAACAGGGCGTGCTCGCATTGATGTGCGACAGCACCAATGCCGAGAAACCTGGCTTTACCCAGTCGGAGAGGACGGTCGGGAGAAAAATAAAATCGATTTTCGATGAACACGAGAAGGGGCGGATTATCATCGCCACCTTTGCCTCCAATGTGGACCGTGTTCAGCAGATCATCAACGCAGCCTATGAGCATGGCCGCAAGGTTATTGTGGAAGGCCGCAGCATGGTCAATTATATTACCGTTGCCACGGAGCTCGGCTATCTGAAGATGCCGGAGAATACCCTGATTGATATTCAGGATATGAACAATTATCCGGACGACCGGCTTGTCCTGATCACAACAGGAAGCCAGGGCGAGACGATGGCCGCGCTGTCGAGAATGGCAGCGGACACGCACAAGAAGGTCAAGATCAAACCGGGCGACACGATTGTATTCAGTTCGTCGCCGATTCCGGGCAATGAGAAGGCCGTAACCAACGTGATCAACGAACTGTACCGGAAGGGCGCAGAAGTCATTTTCCAGGACACCCATGTTTCCGGACATGCGCGTCAGGAAGAGATCAAGCTGATCTATGCGCTGACAAAACCGCTTTATGCGATACCGGTTCACGGCGAGTACAAGCACCTGCGTGCGGGCGCTGAGATTGCGCGTACGATGGGCTACGATGACGATCACATCCTCATCCTGTCCTCAGGCGATGTCCTGCAGCTGAGCAGAGACAATGCGCAGGTTGTCGGACACGTGCAGCACGGAACCGTGATGGTGGATGGCCTTGGCATCGGCGATGTCGGCAATATTGTTCTGCGCGACCGTCAGATGCTTTCGCAGAACGGCCTGATCATCGTCACCATGACACTGGAGAAGCATACGAACAAGATGCTGGCCGGACCGGAGATCATTTCCAGAGGCTTTGTATATGTACGGGAGTCAGAGGCATTGATTGAGGACTGCCGCCGTGTGGCTGAGGAAGCCTATACGAAGTGCATGGACAATGAGGTCACGGACTGGAACAGAATCAAGGGACAGATCCGTAATGATCTGAGCGATTACCTGTGGCGTGAGACACGGCGCAATCCGATGATCCTTACGATTATAATGGAAGTATAAAACTATAAAAAGATCCGCGGAGGACTTAATTTTGAAGAAGATATTCATAGGACCGGTCAGCATAGGAGTTAATGTTATTATCTATATTCTGATCGCAGTGGTCGCTGTGCGTCTGGTAACTTACGCATATCAGTTTTCATATGATGTATTCAGTGATCAGGCTGTTGCAGAGGACTCGGATGAGCAGGTAACCGTGGAGATTACAGAAGGCATGACGGCGAAGGATATTGGCGAACTTCTGGAATCCAAAGGCCTCGTGAAGAGTGCACGCGTGTTTGAGTATCATACGAAGTTTTCACAGTACAAGGATCAGATTCAGCCTGGTACCTATGAGCTCAGCCCGTCCATGACCATGGACGATATGCTGCGTGTCATCTGCAATGTTCAGGATTCCGAGGAAGATGCTGTATATTGAGCCGCGGCTTATTAGGCGCCAGCGGCGCTGATGCAGAAAATGTTATCTGCCGGGCTTTGCGGTCCGGCAGCTTTTATGTTACAGGTATATGATTACAGATAAGAGATTTGCTGATTACATCCGCTCACTCGAACCGGAAAGTTCACCGCTTCTGCAGGAGATCGCCGGGAAGGCGCGGGCGGAGCGGGTGCCGATTATCCGGCCGGAGACGGCACCGCTTCTGACGCTGATGCTGGATATGACGAGACCGCAGCGCGTGCTGGAGATTGGCACGGCGGTCGGCTATTCGGCACTGCTGATGTGCGGCCATCTGCCGCCGCAGGGACACATTACGACGATTGAAAATTACGATAAGCGGATCGTGCAGGCGCGTGCGAATTTCCGGCGCGCCGGCCTTGAAGACAGGATCGAACTTCTCGAGGGCGATGCCTGCCAGATACTTCCGGAACTGGAAGGCCCGTACGACTTTGTATTTATGGATGCGGCGAAAGGACAGTATATCCACTATCTGCCGGATACGCTGCGTCTGCTGCGCACGGGCGGCGTCCTGTTTGCCGATAATGTGCTGCAGGAAGGCGATGTGATTCAGTCGCGGTATGCGATGAAGCGGCGCGACCGCACGATTCATGCACGTATGCGGCAGTTTCTGTGGGAGATCAAACACAATGAGCAGCTGCGCACAAGTGTGATCACACTTGGCGACGGTGTATCAATCAGCTATAAAATCAATTGACTTGGGAAGGTACTATGAATAAAATCGAACTTCTGGCTCCGGCGAGCAGTCCGGAAGTCCTGGAAACAGCCGTCATTTACGGCGCTGATGCAGTTTATATCGGCGGAGAGGCATACAGCCTGCGCGCCAGATCCACGAATTTCACGATGGAACAGATGACCTCGTCCATCCGTTTTGCACATGAGCACGGCGTCAAGGTCTATGTGACAGCCAACATTCTTGCACATAACGGCGACCTGAACGGTGTGCGGGCATATTTTGAGGAGCTGAAGACGGCACAGCCGGATGCGCTGCTGATTTCCGATCCCGGCGTCTTCGACATCTGCCGTGAGGTCCTGCCGGATATGGAGATCCATATCAGCACGCAGGCCAATAACACCAATTACGGCACATTCAATTTCTGGCACCGTCTCGGCGCGAAGCGTGTCGTTTGCGCCAGAGAGCTTTCTCTGCGCGAGATCAGGACAATCCGGGGGAATATCAGCCCGGATATGGATATCGAGGCATTTGTGCACGGCGCCATGTGCATTTCCTATTCCGGCCGATGCCTGCTGAGCAACTATTTTACAGGCAGAGATGCCAACCGCGGTGCGTGCACGCATCCGTGCCGGTGGCGCTATGCGGTCGCCGAGGAGACGCGGCCGGGCGAATATCTGCCGGTTTATGAAAATGAGCGCGGCACCTTTATTTTTAACTCAAAGGATCTGTGCATGGTTGAGCATATCCCGGATCTGATCGATGCCGGCATCAACAGCTTCAAGATCGAGGGGCGGATGAAAAATGCGAATTATGTGGCGGTGACGGTGCGGACGTACCGCCAGGCCATCGACGATTATCTGAAGGATCCGGCTCTTTATGAGCGGAATCTGGACCATTACAGAGCGGAAATCGCCAAATGCACCTATCGTCCTTTTACGACCGGCTTTTACTACGGAAAGCCGTCGCAGGAGGAACAGATCTACGACAGCAATACCTATAATACCGGCTATACTTTTCTCGGCATTATCGACAGCTTTAACGAACAGGGGCTGCCGGGATTCCTGCAGAAAAACAAGTTCTGCGTCGGCGATGTGATTGAAGTCATGCGTCCGGACGGCCGCGACGAGGCATTCACGGTGCGTGCGATGTATGACGGGGAGGGCAATGCCATTGACAGCTGTCCGCATCCCAAACAGCGGATTTATATCGATCCGGGCATCACTCTGCAGGCACACGACATACTCAGAAGAGAAGGCGACAGGGAGGAAGGCTGATGTTTGAAGCTTTTTACCCGGATTACTGGTGCCGTTCGACTTATGACATCGATTTTCAGAAGCTCTCTGATGGCGGCGTGCGCGGCATCATCTTTGATATAGACAATACGCTGGTGCCGCACGGGGCGCCGGCGGATGAACGGGCAGAGGCACTTTTTGCAAAGCTGAAAGAAATCGGCCTGCACAGCTGCCTTGTCTCCAACAACCGCCGCAGAAGAGTGGAGATGTTTAACCGCAATATCGGGACGGATATCGTCTGCCTGGCCAATAAACCTTTTAAGGGCGGCTATATCCGGGCGATGGAGAAGATGGGAACGGACGCGGAGAGTACGGTCTGCATCGGCGATCAGCTGTTTACCGATATCTGGGGTGCCAACAGAATTGGCATCCGCAGCATTCTGGTAAGTCCGATCAATCCGAAGGAGGAGATTCAGATTATTCTGAAGCGGCTGCCGGAGCGCGCTGTACTGCGCAGATTCCGGAAAACGGCTGCAGAGAAGATCAGGACATCCTCCGGCACCGTCTGGAAAAGACGTGGACTGCCGGACGGCAGGGGTGGACTTTGATTCACCGACTGCGCTATAATATATTCCTGATATCAGGAGGATATTTTAATGAAGGAATTACAGAAGAGGGTCTGGGCGGAGATCAGCCTCGGCCATATTGAACATAATCTTGCGCAGCTGCGCCGGTGGGTGCCGGAAGGCTGCCGCTGCATGGGCGTTGTCAAGGCAGATGCCTACGGCCATGGAAGCACGCAGGTGGCGCATACGCTGGAGCAGGCCGGCGCGGATTATCTGGGCGTCTACTGCCTGGATGAGGCGGCGGCGCTGCGCCTGGACGGCATTACGATGCCGATCATGATTTTCGGGCATACGCCGGCGCAGTACATCGGCGATGTACTGGATTTCGGACTGACGCAGACGGTTGCCGATGCAGGCAGTGCAGCGGCCTACGCACAGGCGGCGAAGGCGGACGGCAGGACGCTCAGAGTGCATATCAAGGTGGACACAGGCCTGACACGCTATGGTTTCTGCGCGACCGGTACGCATTTTGAGGAATGCGTGCAGCAGGTAGAGGATGTTTGCAGAACAGACGGCCTGGAGGTAGAGGGCATCTACACGCACTTTGCGGTTTCCGATGAGGAAGGCGAATTCAATCATCAGTATACACTCGATCAGTATGCGCTTTTCCAGCGCCTGCTTGAGCGCATCGAGGCAGACGGATTCCATATTCCGATCCGCCATTGTTCCAACACGGGAGCGATTGTGTACTATCCGGAGATGGCGATGGATATGGTGAGAGCCGGCAACGTGCTCTATGACCTGGGCGATGAGGAGGACAGACTCGGCCTGCAGACGACTTTCACGCTGAAAGCGAAAATCAGTGCGGTCCGTATGGTGGATGCCGATACCTATATCAGTTACGGGCTGACATATAAGACCAGGCAGCCGGAGCGCATCGGCATCGTGGATGCCGGATACGGGGACGGGCTGCCGCGCAGCATTTCCAATCATTTCCGCGTCTGGACGAAGGATGGTTTTGCTGAGCAGCGGGGACGCCTGTGCATGGATACCTTCATGGTGGATCTGACGGCGCTGCCGGATGTCGGCGAGGGCGATACGGTTGAGATTTTCGGACCGCATGCGTCGATTCATGAGCTGGCGGCTGCGGCGAAGACGATTCCGGAGGAATTTTACTGCAGTGTTACCAAGAGGGTACCGAGGATTTATATAAAATAACCATACAGGAGAGAGATCATGGCAAAGATTATTCTTACAGGCGACAGGCCGACAGGCAGACTTCATATAGGACATTACGTGGGTTCGCTCAAGCACCGCGTACAGCTTCAGAATTCCGGCAGATTCGATCAGATTTTCATTATGATCGCGGATGCGCAGGCACTTACCGACAACTGGGACAACCCGGAGAAGATCCGGCAGAATGTGCTGGAAGTCGCACTGGATTATCTTTCTGTCGGCATTGATCCGGAGAAGACGACGATTCTCGTGCAGTCGATGATTCCGGAACTGACGGAACTGACATTTTATTACATGAATCTTGTCACTCTTTCCAGACTGGAGCGCAATCCTACCGTCAAGTCAGAGATTCAGATGCGCAATTTCGAGACGAGCATCCCGGTGGGCTTTTTGACCTATCCGATCAGCCAGACAGCCGATATCACGGCTTTCAATGCGACGACGGTGCCGGCCGGTGAGGACCAGAGCCCGATGGTGGAGCAGGCCCGTGAGATCGTCCGCAAATTCAACTCACTTTACGGGGAGACGCTGACCGAGCCGGAGATCATGCTGCCGGACAATAAGGCGAGCATGCGGCTTCCGGGTACGGACGGCAAGGCGAAGATGAGCAAATCGCTCGGCAACTGCATTTATCTTTCCGATACGGAAGAGGATGTGAAGAAGAAGGTCATGAGCATGTATACCGATCCGAATCACATCAAAGTATCCGACCCGGGTCAGATCGAGGGCAACACCGTATTTACTTATCTCGATGCGTTCTGCAAGGATGAGTATTTCGCGGAATATCTGCCGGATTATCAGAATCTGGACGAGCTCAAGGAACACTACAGAAGGGGCGGCCTCGGCGATGTGAAGGTCAAGAAGTTCCTGAACAAGGTGCTTCAGGAAGAGCTTGCGCCGATCAGAGCACGCCGCAGGGAATTCGAGAAGGATATCCCTTATGTCTACGAGGTCCTTAAGAAAGGCACGGAGAAGGCGGAGGAGACGGCAGCGCAGACGCTGCTGCGCGTAAAGAGAGCGATGAAGATCAATTATTTTGAAGATGAAGCGCTGATCCGCTCTCAGGTCGAGAAATATCAGAAATAAAACAGAATGTTCAGGAAAGTCCTCTTCAGACGGGCGCGGGAGCCTGTCCGGAGAGGGCTTTTTTCTTTCCGGGCAATCCGGCGGGATATTGACGGAAAATGAAATTTTCGATATAATTTCATATATTCACAGTAGGAATATGGGAAATAAAATAACAGGTGAGGGATACAGATATGATTAAGGATACCATTCGTGATGCGGTGAGTGAGATCACCAATACGTGTCAGAATGAAGATGTTTTTGTTACCAATGAAGACCAGTCGAGGATGCCGAGCCGCGGCGTGATCATTGGTATTTTAAAGGACCTGCGGCGCATTGTGTTCCCGGGATATTTCGGCGATGAGAACATTTCCAGTTCGATGCCGGATTATTTCCTGGGCAATATGATGACAGAGGTCTATGAGGCGCTGTGGCAGCAGATTTATATGGCTTTCCGCTACCGCGATGGCTTTGAGTACTGCGATGAGAAGTACGAATACAGGGCAAAACAGATCAGCGAGCATTTCATCAGCCGCCTTCCGTATATTCAGAAGATGATGCTCATGGATGTGCAGGCCGGCTTTGACGGCGACCCGGCGGCACAGAGCAAGGAGGATATCATTTTCTCCTATCCGGGTCTGTTTGCCATCTATGTCTACCGGATCGCCCATGAGCTGTACGTGCAGAAGGTACCGTTCATACCGCGTATCATGACAGAATATGCACACGGCAAAACCGGTATCGATATCAATTCCGGCGCCGTGATCGGAAAATATTTCTTCATCGATCACGGTACAGGTATTGTCGTCGGCGAGACCACGGAGATCGGGGATTACGTGAAGCTCTATCAGGGCGTGACGCTCGGTGCGCTTTCCACGAGAAAAGGACAGCAGCTCGCGGGTGTCAAGCGTCATCCGACGATTCGCGACCATGTGACGATCTACGCGAATTCCACGATTCTCGGCGGACAGACGGTAATCGGCGAAGGCGCGGTCATCGGGGGCAACTCGTTTATCACGCAGAGTATTCCGGCACATGCGAAAGTATCATATAAAACGCCGAAGCTGGATCTGAATTTTGATGAACATTCGGATATCTGGGATTAAGGAGATGAGCAGATGAAGATTTCAACAAGGGGACGTTATGCACTGCGGATGATGGTGGACATTGCGACACATGACAGCAGCGGTCCGGTGCGGATCAAGGACATTGCGGCCCGTCAGCAGATTTCCGTAAAATATCTGGAGCAGATTGTATCGATTCTTACCAAAGCAGGGTATGTCACGAGTGTGCGCGGCCCGCAGGGCGGCTACCGCCTGGCACGCCGGCCGGAAAATTACACGGTCGGGGATATTCTCCGGCTGACCGAGGGCGACCTGTCCCCGGTTGCCTGCGTGACGGATGAGGCAAGCTGCCCGATGTCGGAGGAATGCGTGACAATTCGGTTATGGCGGGAGCTGGATGAGGCGATCAACAGCGTGATCGACAAATACACGCTGGACGATCTTGTCGAATGGCAGATCGGCGCGAACGGAGATTACGTGATCTGAGAAATATGCATCTGTTCAAAAGGCTCGTTTTATGGTAGTCTTATACTATCTGAGATATTAAAACGGAGGTAGATTCCTGTGGACAGATTTAAGAGAATAATGCTCAAGCTGAGCGGCGAGGCGCTCGCCGGCGGCAAGGGCTTCGGATTTGATGAGGCAACCTGTCTGGACGTAGCCCGCCAGGTGAAGGAAGTGGCTGACCGCGGCACGCAGGTGGCGATTGTAACAGGCGGCGGCAATTTCTGGCGCGGACGCGACAGCAGCAAGATCATCGAGAGAACGCATTCCGACCAGATCGGCATGCTCGGCACTGTCATGAACTGCATCTATGTTTCGGAGATTTTCAGGACGGTTGGCCTGAAGACGAGAGTCTATACACCGTTCGTATGCGGTACGATGACAGAGCTTTTTTCCAAAGATAAGGCTGTCCGCGACCTGGAAGAGGGCAGGATCGTTTTCTTTGCCGGAGGAACAGGCCATCCGTATTTTTCAACAGATACAGGAACAACGCTGCGTGCGCTGGAGATCGAGGCGGATGCGATATTCCTTGCCAAATCCATAGATGGTATCTATGACAGCGATCCGGCGGTCAATCCGAATGCCGTCAGGTACGACAGCGTCAGCATTCAGCAGGTTGTGGACGACCGCCTGCAGGTAGTTGACCTGACATCGGCGATCATGTGCATGGAGCATAAGATGCCGATGGTCGTTTTCGGCCTGAATGAGAAGGACAGCATTGTGAATGCATTATATGGCGAATTCAAAGGTACGTATGTTACCGTTTGAAAATAAACGGAGGATTTTATTATGAGCAACGAAAAACTCAACAGTTATGAAGAGAGGATGAAAAAGTCTCTGCAGTCATTGGAATCGGAATATCAGACAATTCGTGCAGGACGTGCCAATCCGCATCTTCTGGACAGAATCAAGGTTGATTATTACGGAGCACCGACACCGCTCCAGCAGATCGGCAATATCACAGTACCGGAGGCAAGAGTGCTGATGATTCAGCCGTGGGAGCCGAAGATGCTCAAGCAGATTGAGAAGGCGATTCTTGCATCGGATATCGGTATTACGCCGAACAATGACGGCAAGGCAGTGCGCCTCGTTTTCCCGGAACTGACAGAGGAGAGAAGAAAGGAACTCGCCAAGGACGTCAAGAAGAAGGGCGAAGGCGCCAAGGTTGCGGTCAGGAATATCCGCCGCGACGGCAATAACGATATAAAGAAGGCAGAGAAGAACAAGGAGATTTCAGAGGACGAACAGGCTGAGCTTGAGGAAGATCTTCAGAAGCTGACCGATAAGTACATCAAAGAGGTGGACAAGGCAGTGGAAGAGAAGACGAAAGAGATCATGACTGTCTGACACAATGCGGCTTTGGGGGCTGTCGCATAAGCGGCAGCCCTTTGTTTGAGGACTTGAATTATGGAGAAAATGATAGATGGCGAACTGCTGAATGTGCCGGAGCATGTGGCGATTATCATGGACGGCAACGGAAGGTGGGCTACCCGGCAGGGGAAGAAGCGCACCGCCGGACACTACAGGGGAGCCGAGGTGGTTGAGACAATCTGCGAAGACGCGTGGAATCTGGGGATAAAGTATCTGACAGTTTACGCTTTTTCAACAGAGAACTGGAAGAGACCGCAGGCAGAGGTCAGCACGCTGATGCATCTGTTTTACCGGTATCTTGTGGATTATCTCGACAAATTCATGAAACAGAACATGCGCGTACGGATCATCGGCGACCGCAGCGGCCTCAGCGCGAAAATCAATGAGGCAATCACCAATCTGGAGAAGAAGTCAGCCGGCAACACGGGCCTGAATTTCACCATTGCGATGAACTACGGCGGCCGGGACGAGATTGTGCGCGCCGTCAACCGTCTGCTTGCCGACGGCGTCACCAGCGTGGATGAGGCAGCACTGCAGTCCTACCTGGACACAGCGGAGATCCCCGATCCGAATCTGGTTATCCGCACAAGCGGAGAAGAGAGAGTTTCCAACTTCCTGCTCTGGCAGACGGCGTATTCCGAGTTTTATTTCACGCCGGTACTCTGGCCGGATTTTACGCGCAGCGACCTGATTGATGCTGTGCGGGCGTATTCCAGCCGCAACAGGCGTTACGGAGGTATCTGAGCATGTTTAAAACCAGATTGATCAGCGGCGTGGTGATTCTGGGCCTGGCCATTCTTTTCATGGTGCTTGGCGGCCTCCCGCTGTATATTTTTGTATTTGCCATTTCCATGATCGGACTCTATGAGTTTTATCATGCCAATCATATTCAGGACAAACTGACGGGCATTCTGGGCTATATCGGCGGCGCGGTTTATCTGCTGATGCTGCGGACCAGCTATGACAACGCGCCCCTGATGGGTATCGCACTGGCGACGCTTCTGATCATGGCAGGCTATGTGATTACTTTTCCGAAGCAGAAGATGAACGAGGTCATGTACGCGATCGCAGGTATTTCCTATGTCTGCGTGCTGATGTCTTTTATCTATCTCGTGCGGATCCGCCCGACAGGACTTGCGCTCGTACCGCTTATTTTCGTGAGTGCGTGGGGCAATGATACCTGTGCTTACTGCGTGGGCATGCTGATCGGCAAGAAGAAGATTTTCCCGGAGCTGAGCCCGAAGAAGAGTCTTGAAGGCCTGATCGGCGGTATTGTCGGCGCGGCGGTTCTGGGACTGCTGTACGGACTGCTGTTCGGCAGTGATCTGACAGAATTTTCAAATCCGCTGATTGCCTGCACCGTCATCGGCGGTGTCGGCGCTGTTCCGGCTATTATAGGCGATCTGGCCGCATCGGCGGTCAAGCGTAATACAGGCATCAAGGACTACGGCAACCTGATCCCGGGCCACGGCGGCATTATGGATCGGTTTGACAGTATTCTTTTTACAGCTCCGGCGGTCTATATTCTGGCGGTGCTGTTCGGTGCATGATTGGGGGACCTGATGAAAAATATTGCGATTCTGGGGTCGACCGGTTCCATAGGAACACAGACCCTGGATGTGATTTCACGTACAGAGGATTTTAAGGTGACGGCGCTCTGCGCGGGAAGCAATGCCGGACTGCTCGAGAAGCAGATCCGGCGTTTTCACCCGCAGGTGGCCGTCCTCTATGATAAAGAGCGCGCGCGGCAGCTGGCTTCGGCCGTATCCGATCTGCCGGTGCGTGTGCTCAGCGGCATGGACGGACTCGTCGAGGCAGCCGGCCTTCCGGAGACAGATGTCGTGGTGACGGCGGTAGTCGGCATGATCGGTATCCGCCCAACGATGGCGGCGATCAAAGCAGGCAAGGATATCGCGCTGGCGAATAAGGAGACGCTGGTGACGGCCGGCCATCTGATTACCCGGATGGCGGCGGAGCACGGCGTCCGCATTCTGCCGGTGGACAGCGAGCATTCGGCCATATTTCAGTCACTGCAGGGGCAGCATTACAGGAAAATCCATAAGATCCTGCTGACGGCATCCGGCGGTCCTTTCCGCGGCATGAAGCGGAAGGATCTGGAGAAGGTGACCGTGAAGGAAGCCCTGCAGAATCCGAACTGGGATATGGGCCCGAAGATCACGGTCGATTCCGCCAGCATGGTCAACAAAGGTCTTGAGGTCATCGAGGCAAGGTGGCTTTTTGATGCGGCGCCGGAGCAGATACAGATTGTCGTGCATCCGGAGAGTGTGCTGCATTCTGCTGTGGAATTCGAGGATCACGCGGTGATCGGGCAGATGGGTCCGCCGGATATGCGGATCCCGATACAGTACGCGCTGTATTATCCGCAGCGGTATCCGCTCGATGTGCAGCCGCTTGACCTTTTTCAGACGGCGCAGCTTCATTTTGAAGCACCGGATCTGGATACCTTCCGCGGACCTGCCTTTGCCTATGAAGCGCTCAGGGCGGGCGGCAGCATGCCGACGGTGCTGAATGCGGCCAATGAGAAGGCGGTGGCGCTGTTTCTTGCCGGAAAGATCCGTTTTCTTGAAATCTATGATATTATTGCAGAGTGCATGGCGGCGCATACCGTCATTCCGGATCCGGATCTGCAGGATATTCTGAATACGGAAGAGAAGACCTATCATTTTATTCAGAACAGGTGGAAATAGAGCTTGAGCATTATTGTAGCGATACTTGTCTTCGGGGCCATAGTCCTTTTTCATGAATACGGCCATTTTATCGTGGCGCGGAAAAACGGCATTATTGTCGATGAATTCATGATCGGCTTCGGCCCGAAGATTGTGGGATTTAAACGAGGAGATACAACATATTCGATCAGGATTCTGCCCCTTGGCGGAGCCTGCATGATGCGTGGGGAGGATGAGGATGACCCGGACGCACCGCCGGAACCGGGTTCTTTCAACTCGAAGTCTGTCTGGGCGCGGATGGCCGTGATCTTTGCAGGCCCTTTTTTCAATTTTATCATGGCGTTTGTCTGCGCGGCGATTATCCTGAGCATCAGCGGCTATACGTCGGGCGGCATCCTCGAAGTACAGGAGGATTCGCCGGCGGCCGAGGCAGGGCTGGAGAGCGGCGATGTCATCACGAAGGTTGATTCAACGCGCGTGGTTACTTTCTCGGATTTCAGCATGTACGTTGCCCTGAGCAGCGGAAAGGACCTGGACGTCACCTATGAGAGGGGCGGCGAGAAGTATGAGACGACCATAACACCGGAGCTGACAGACGACGGCGTGTACCGGATCGGCATTGTCGGCGGTGTCGTGGTAAAGCCGGGTCCGCTGGGCGTCCTCGGGATGAGTTTCCACGAAGTGGGGGCCAATATCCGGCTCGTGTACCGGAGCCTGGAACTGATGATCAGCGGCAAGGTCAGTAAAAATGATATTTCCGGTCCGGTCGGCATGTTTCAGATTATCGGCGAATCTTACAGCGAGGCGGCGCAGTACGGCGCGGTGGCCGTGATTCTCACGATCTCGAATCTGATCCTGCTGCTGTCTGCGAACCTGGGTGTCATGAATCTCCTGCCGATTCCGGCGCTGGACGGCGGGCGGCTCGTTTTTCTTGTGATCGAGGCGATCCGGGGCAAACCGGTGCCGCGCGAGATGGAAGGACGGGTTCATTTCATCGGCTTCGTGTGTCTGATGATACTGATGGTACTGATCATGTACAATGATTTTGCGCGAATTTTCGGCTTTTGATTTTCGGAGGTGGATGCGGTGTTCTGCAGAAGAGAAGACACCAGAACAGTTAAAATCGGCAATGTGACGATCGGCGGAGACAATCCGGTTGCCATACAGTCCATGTGCAATACAAAGACGGAAGATGTCAAGGCGACAGCAGCACAGATCCTGCAGCTGGAGGCGGCAGGCTGTGATATCATCCGTGTGGCCGTGCCGACCATGGAGGCAGCACAGGCCCTGACTGAAATAAAGAAACAGATCCATATACCGCTGGTGGCGGATATACATTTTGATTACCGCCTTGCGATCGCAGCCATCGAGCATGGCGCCGACAAGGTCCGGATCAATCCGGGCAACATCGGTTCCGAGGAGAGAGTTCGTGCCGTGGTCGAGAAGGCAAAGGAATACGGCGTGCCGATCCGTGTCGGCGTAAACAGCGGCTCTCTTGAGAAACCGCTGATTGAAAAATACGGCGGACATGTCACCGCGGAAGGACTCGTGGAGAGTGCGCTGGACAAGGCGGCCATGCTCGAGAAGATGGATTTTCACGACATTGTGATCAGCATCAAATCCTCGGATGTCCTGATGTGCGTAAAGGCGCATGAGCTGCTGGCTCAGCGCGCGGATTATCCGCTGCACATCGGTATCACCGAGGCAGGCACCCTGATTTCCGGCAACATCAAATCGGCGGCCGGCCTTGGCATCATGCTTCACGAAGGCCTTGGCAATACCATCCGCGTTTCTCTGACCGGCGATCCGGTGGAAGAGGTTAAATCCGCGAAGATTCTGCTGCGGACACTCGGTCTTCGAAAGGGCGGCATCGAGGTTGTATCCTGTCCGACCTGCGGCAGGACGAAGATCGATCTGATCGGCCTTGCCAATCAGGTGGAGAATATGGTGCAGAGCTACGATCTTGATATCAAGGTCGCGGTTATGGGATGTGTCGTAAATGGCCCGGGCGAGGCGCGGGAAGCGGATATCGGCATCGCAGGCGGCGACGGAGAAGGCGTGCTGATCAAAAAGGGCGAGGTCATCAGGAAGCTGCCGGAAGACCAGCTTCTGGAAGCACTGCGCCAGGAACTTGATCACTGGAACGATCAGGAGGTTTGAAAATATATTGAAAAGCATTATTGATTTAATGCCGGAGATACAGCTCAGCTGTGATGCAGCTGAGCTTTTTGAACAGGTTGAATGCACGGATGTAAAAGCAGGTGCGGACCGCGAAAGCATCGAATTATACGTGGAGAGCACGCATCTGATCCCCTATTCCTATAAAAAAGAGCTTACAAAGGCGGCCGAAAAAGTCCTGTCCGGCTTATACAGCGTCAGGATCTGCGAGCACTATACGCTGCCGCAGACGTATTCGGCGCCCGTCATTTTTGACATGTATTACGACAGCCTGCGCGAAGAACTGGAGGATCAGCACGTAGGTATGGCCAGCATACTGGAACGGGCGGATAAAGAATTCACGCAGGATAACATTCTGCAGCTGACGCTCGAGTGCGACCCTTTTATTGACCGTGAACTGAAGGAACTGAAATCCTATCTGCGCGGGATTTTCAGGCAGCGTTTCGGGCTTTCTGTTGAGATCAGGACTGTCCGCCTGCCGAAAAAGGAGAGCCGCAGCATGGCATTTGCCCGCGCCGAGATGGAAGCGCAGGCCGCGCAGATTGCGGCGCAGGCCGACGGCAGACTGCCGGCTGAAGACGGACAGCAGATGCAGGAAGAGACGAGTCAGGCAGCGGACATGGCAGGCGGCGCGGATCTGCCCTGGGATACCGAAGACGCATCTGCCGGCGATCGTAAGACAGACGCGGGCGGCAAGGATAAAAAGCGCGGAGAAGGTAAGAAAAAGAAAAAAGAAAAACAGAAATTCCAGCACGACCCGGATGTATTTTACGGGCGGAGCTTTGACGGCGAATACACGGATATTGCCGAGATCACGGAAGAAATCGGCGATGTCATTATCCGCGGCATGATCTTTGAGTCGGAGACTAGGTCGATTAAAAACGAGAAGACGCTGATTATTTTCTCGATCACCGATTTCACCGATTCGATCCGCGGCAAGCTTTTCGTGCCGAACGAGGAACTGGCGGATGTCCTGCCGCACCTGAGCGTCGGCTGTTTCATCAGTATGAAAGCGGGAACGGAATATGACCGCTATGAAAATGATGTCAGTCTCAGCCCGCGTGTCCGCGGCATGCGCGATATCCCGGATTTCCGCACGCAGCGGATGGATAACAGCCCCGTAAAGCGCGTGGAACTGCACTGCCATACGATGATGAGCGATATGGATGCGGTGACCGATGTCGGAACACTGATCAAAACAGCGATGCGCTGGGGGCACACGGCCATGGCGGTGACGGACCATGGCGTCGTGCAGGCATTCCCGGATGCCCACAAGGCGGCGGACGGGACAGACTTCAAGGTCATCTACGGCTGCGAAGGCTACCTTGTCAACGATGTCAAACAGATTGTCACGGATTCACGCGGACAGAGTCTTACAGGGCGTTACGTCGTATTTGATATCGAGACGACGGGCTTCAGCGCCAACAATGATATAATCATCGAGATCGGCGCCGTCCGTTTTGAAAACGGAGAAGAGACAGGCCGTTTTTCGGAATTCGTCAATCCAGAGCGGCCGATACCGTATAAGATCGAGAAGCTGACCAGCATCAACGATGCCATGGTAGCCGGGGCAGAGACGATTGAAAAGATCCTGCCGCGCTTCATGGATTTCTGCAGCGGCGCCGTGCTCGTCGCGCACAACGCGGATTTCGATACCGGATTCATACGGCACAACTGCGCCGTGCAGGGACTTCCGTTTGATTTCACTTACGTGGACACGCTGGCCCTTGCCCGGAGCTTTCTGACGGGACTTAAGAACTACAAACTGGATACGGTTGTCGAGGCGATGGGCTGCACGATCGGCCACCATCACCGCGCGGTCGATGACGCGGCCGCGACGGCGGATGTCTTCATGGAATTTGTGAAGCGTCTGCGTAAAAGAGATATCAACGATCTGGACACGCTGAACAAGTACAGCAGCATGTCCGATGATGCCATAAAAAAGCAGAGAACGTTTCATATCATTCTGCTTGCGAAAAATGAAGTCGGGCGGATCAACCTTTACCGGCTCGTCTCCGAATCGCATGTGCGCTATTTTGCGCGCCGTCCGCGGATTCCGAAGAGCCTGCTGATGAAATATCGGGAGGGACTGATTATCGGTTCCGCCTGCCAGGCCGGCGAGCTCTATTCAGCTGTCGTGGAGGGAAGATCTGACGAGGAGATCGCACAGATTGTCCGTTTTTACGATTATCTGGAGATTCAGCCGACGGGCAACAACGAGTTCATGATTGAAAGCGACAAGTTTGAAAATGTCAATTCGGTTGAGGATCTGCAGGAGCTGAACCGGAAGATCGTACAGCTGGGCGAACAGTTTGACAAACCGGTCTGTGCGACCTGCGATGTGCATTTTCAGAATCCGGAGGATGAGATCTACCGCCGCATTATCATGTATAATAAGGATTTTGCCGATGCCGACCGGCAGCCGCCGCTGTATCTGCGCACGACAGAGGAGATGCTGGACGAATTCTCCTACCTGGGCTCAAAGAAGGCGGAGGAGGTCGTCATCACCAACACCAACCTGATTGCGGATATGATCGACCGCATTTCTCCGGTCCGGCCGGACAAATGCCCGCCGGTCATCGAAAATTCGGATGGCATTCTCCGTGACATCTGCTACAACAGGGCGCACGAAATCTACGGCGAGAACCTGCCGGAGATCGTGACAGAGCGTCTGGAGAGAGAGCTGACTTCCATTATCGGCAACGGCTTTGCGGTCATGTATATCATTGCGCAGAAGCTGGTATGGAAATCCGTCGCGGACGGCTATCTTGTCGGTTCGCGAGGTTCGGTCGGCTCTTCGTTTGTCGCCTACCTGGCCGGCATCACGGAAGTTAATTCGCTGCAGGCGCATTATCTTTGCCCGAACTGTCACTATGTTGATTTCGATTCGGATTATGTAAAGAGCTTTGCCGGGCGGTCCGGCTGTGACATGGAGGACCGCAATTGTCCGGTTTGCGGGCACCCGCTGAACAAGGAAGGACACGATATTCCGTTCGAGACGTTCCTCGGCTTCAAGGGCAACAAGGAACCGGATATCGATCTGAATTTCTCCGGCGATTACCAGAGCAAGGCGCATGCCTATACCGAGGTTATTTTCGGCAAAGGCAAGACCTTCCGTGCCGGCACGGTCGGCACGCTGGCGGATAAAACCGCTTACGGCTATACCATGCATTATTTTGAAGAGCATGGCATTCACAAACGAAAATGTGAGATTGCGCGTATCGCGTCGGGCTGCGTCGGCGTGCGGCGGACAACCGGACAGCATCCGGGCGGCATCATCGTACTGCCGCATGGTGAGGAAATTTATTCCTTCACCCCGATTCAGCATCCGGCCAATGACCCGAACACGCGTATCGTCACGACGCATTTCGATTACCATAAGATCGATCACAACCTGCTGAAACTCGATATCCTCGGCCATGATGATCCGACCATGATCCGTATGCTGGAGGATATCACCGGCAAGGATGTCAAAGAAATCCGCATGGATGATCCGAAGGTCCTTTCCCTGTTCCAGGGGCTGGACGCGCTTGGCATACAGCCGGAGGACATCGGCGGAACGGATCTGGGGTCGCTCGCCATACCGGAATTCGGCACGGATTTTGCGATGCAGATGCTCAAGGACACAAAACCGCAGGCATTTTCCGATCTTGTCCGTATTGCCGGCCTGGCGCACGGCACCGATGTGTGGCTCGGCAACGCGCAGACGCTGATCAAAGAGGGGAAAGCGGTCATTTCCACGGCGATCTGTACGCGTGATGATATCATGATGTATCTGATCGGAAAGGGCATTGACTCAGAGCAGTCCTTCAAGATCATGGAGGCTGTGCGTAAGGGAAAAGGCCTCAAACCGGAGTGGGAGACGCTCATGACCGAACACGGCGTGCCGGACTGGTATATCTGGTCCTGCAAGAAGATCAAATACATGTTCCCGAAGGCGCATGCGGTTGCCTATGTCATGATGGGTATGCGTATTGCCTGGTTCAAGGTGTATATGCCGCTGGCTTTCTATGCCGCATGGTTTACAATCCGCGCGACGGCGTTCAGCTATGAACAGATGTGCTTCGGCAAGGAGAAGCTTGACCGGCTTCTGAAAGATCTGCGCGACCGCGAGGAACGCTCCAAGAAAGACCGGTCCGTACCGAAACTTTCTCCTAAAGAAGAGGAGACGATCAAGACGATGCGTGTCGTACAGGAATTTTATGCGCGCGGCTTCGAATTTCTGCCGATCGATCCGGCCGCTTCGGACCCGATCAAATTCAGTGTCGTCGACGGAAAGCTGCTGCCGCCGCTCAATTCAATCGAAGGCATGGGCAACACCGCGGCGATATCGCTTTCTGATGCGGCGAAAGAGGGACCGTTCCTCTCCAAGCAGGATGTCAGAACCCGCGGCAAGGTTTCGCAGACGATTGTGGATTATATGGTGCAGCTCGGTATTTTCAAGGATCTGCCTGAAGATAACCAGCTGTCTATCTTCGACCTTGGTTTTTCAAGGGATTAATAAACGGGCCATAAGCCCGGCAAGAACAGGAAGGGCATTTCAGTAGAAATGGGACATAAGAAGGAGAAAAAGAACAGCAGGCAGAAAGGCAGCCTGAAAAATGCGCTGCTGTATCTGGCTGTAATGGTTGGTATTTTTATTTACAGCCTGTTAAGCGGCGGAGCGGACGACGGCTTTATGCCATGGTATATGCTGAGCATCGTGATTATTGCGGCAGCTTTCCCGTGCGCGCTGCTGATTCACCGGCTGCCTGTACCCGTGCAGATCATACTGACCGCAGCGGTGCCGGCCTGCACCTTTGTTCTGACGGAAAATTTTACACATCGAATGAATGAAATGTGGCCGGGACCGGTGGCGCTGAACCTGATTTTATATTATCTGCTGTTTATCTGGCTGATTCTGCTTCTGGGCTCTGTCAGGCTGGCTGTCCGGATCGGGATGGTAACCATCGCCTCGTTCGGCCTGCTCGATTATTTTATAAAACTGTTTCGCGGCCAGCCGATTTTCCCATGGGATTTCAATTCGATCGGTGTGGCCTTCAGCGTGGCCGGTCAGCAGCATTACACGATCTCGGCAGGGGCGCTGAACGTCATTCTGCTTGTAATTTTTTATTACATGATGATGGGCAGGGTTACGCTGCGCATCAGCAGCAGGAAAGTCCGGATTGCCGGCGGCAGCATCATGACGGCGGCCGTAATCGGTTTCTGCGCTTACCTGCAGACCGAACAGGTGACAGAAGATTTCAGCACGGACAAGACGCTGTTCACGCCGAATGTATTTTACAGGAATAACGGCCTGCTGGTCAGTTTTCTGATGGACATGCGTTATCTGAACGTTGAAAAGCCGGAGGGATATACCGCCGACCAGGTGCAGCAGATCGAGCAGCAGCTCGCCGGGGAAAATGAAAAGACCGATTATCAGGTCAGCGAGGAAAGTCCGAACATCATTGTGATCATGAACGAGTCTTTTTCCGATCTTTCCGTGCTCGGTGACTTTGAGACGAACGAGGATTACATGCCGTATATCCATTCGATGCAGGAAAATACGCAGAAAGGATGGATGTATTCATCTGTAAAGGGCGGCAATACAGCCAACACGGAGTTCGAATTTCTTACCGGTATGTCCATGTATTTTCTGCCGATCGGCAGTGTGCCGTATCAGCAGTATATCCGGTCTGAAGTGCCGGCGCTGCCGGCGCAGCTCAGCAGTCTTGGCTATACATCGGTATCCATGCATCCGTATTACGGGAGCGGATGGAACCGTGATAAGATCTATGGTTTTTTCGGCTTTGACCGTTCTCTGTTTCTCGACTCCTTTTACAGTGCCGAGCGAATCCGGGATTTCGTGAGCGACCGTGCGATATATCAGAAGGTGGAAAATCTGTATGAGACCAAAGACAGCGATGAGCGGCTTTTCGTCTTCAATGTGACGATGCAGAACCATGGCGGCTACACGCGGCAGTATGCGGATTTTCAGTCGGATATAACGGTGACAGACGGCACGGGAACGTACCTGCAGGCAACCGAGCAGTACCTGTCGCTGATCAAGGAGTCGGATCAGGCTTTCGGGGAGCTGATCGACCATTTCAGCCAGCAGGACGAGCCGACGATCATCCTGATGTTCGGCGACCATCAGCCGTCCGACTACGTCGTGGAGTCCGTCGACGGGCGCACTTCGGATGACCTGGAAAATCAGCAGAAGCAGTACGAGGTGCCGTATATCCTCTGGGCCAATTATGATATCGATGAGGCAGAGGGCGATGTCACGAGCGCCAATTATCTGGGCGTGAAACTGCTGCAGACGGCAGGCATACCGCTGACAGACTTCCAGTACTATCTGTCTGCACTGCAGGAAAAAGTCCCTGCAGTCACGGCCAATATGGGCATTGGAGCAGACGGCACATTTTATGCGCGCGGCGATGCGCAGCTGGATGAACTTCTGCATGACTACAGTCTGATGGAATACAACGACCTGAAAGATACGGACAACAGAGTGGATGCACTGTTTTCTTACTGATTGCAGCATTTATAAAGAAGAAATTCCGTAAAAATGTTGTATTTTGAAATTGACCATGCTATAATGTTTCAGAAGTATATTGATTTGGGCAAAGAGTGAACGCGAGTTCACTCTTTGTTCGTGTTAGGAGTTCGTTTCTGAAATCGGGGTGTACAGTGGCTAAAAGAGATTATGAGAAGAGAACAGAAGAATTGCTGAAGCCTATTCTGGAAGAGAATCATCTGACTCTCTGGGATGTGGAATGGGTGAAGGAAGCAGGAGATTTCCATCTCCGCGCGTATATCGATAAAGAGGGCGGCGTGACCATCGACGACTGTGAGACGGTAAGCCGTGCACTTGAGAAGCAGCTGGATGCGCAGGATTTCATCAAAGAGAATTATATACTTGAAGTGAGTTCGCCGGGGCTCGACCGGCCTCTTAAGAAGGACCGTGATTTTGCACGCAGCATCGGCAAGGACGTTGAGATCCGGTTTTACCGGCAGATCGACGGGGTGAAAGAACTCACAGGCAGCTTAAGCAGTTACAGCGCCGATACCGTGACGGTCAGATTGGAGGACGGCTCAGAGAAAGTCCTGAACCGATCGGACATCGCCCGTATTCGTCTGGCGTTTTACTTCTGAGATACAGTAAGGAGGAATCATACAGAAACATGGATACGAAATTTGAGCTGATCGCGGCTATCAACGAGATTGAAAAGGAAAAGGGCATTGATAAGGAGATCCTGATCGAAGCTCTCGAGAATTCCATCGTGGATGCCTGCAAGGCCGAGATTGAAAATGCTGCCGATAAGGATGCAGCAGGCAGTAAGGGCAGCAAGAGTACGTTTACCGGGAATATTCAGGCCGTTATTGACCGCAGTACCGGTGAGGTGAATGTTTTCAGAGAGAAGACGGTTGTGGAGGAAGTCACGGATCCTCAGACAGAGATCAGCCTCAGTGAGGCACAGATGCGCGACCCGATGAAGCAGCCGGGGGACATTGTACGCGAGAAGGTCGTTATGAAGAATTTCGGACGGATCGCGGCCCAGAAGGCAAAGCAGGTTCTTGTGCAGAAGATCCGCGAGGAGGAGCGCAAGACAGTCAATGAAGAATATGCAGAACTTGAGAAAGAGGTTGTAACCGGCATTGTGCAGCGTTACAAAGACGGCGATTACAATCTGAATCTCGGCAGAATCGATACGGTGCTGAAGGCCAGTGAGCAGACGCCGGGTGAGGTTTTCCGCCCGACCGAACGTATCAAGGTCTATATCAGCAGAGTCGACAAGACGACCAGAGGACCGCGTCTGATTGTTTCCAGAAGGAACAAGGAGCTTGTACGCAAGCTTTTCGAAGAAGAAGTAGCCGAGATCAAGGACGGTACGGTGGAGATCAGAGCGATTTCCCGTGAGCCGGGCATCCGCTCCAAGATTGCCGTCAGCTCCAACAACAAGGACGTCGATCCGGTCGGTTCCTGCGTCGGTGTCAACGGTGCCCGTGTCAATGCCGTTGTGGATGAACTGTACGGCGAGAAAATCGATGTGATCAAGTGGGATGATGATCCTGCGAAGCTGATCGAAAATGCACTGAGTCCGGCAACCGTTGTTTCCGTGGATGTGGATACAGAAGAGAAGACAGCCCGGATTGTCGTGCCGGATTATCAGCTTTCTCTTGCAATCGGCAAGGATGGTCTGAATGCGAAGCTTGCTGCGAAGCTGACAGGCTACAAGATCGACATCAAGAGTGAATCACAGGCATACGGAGACTGATATGAAGAAAGTTCCGATGCGGCAGTGTGTCGGCTGCCGTGAGATGAAAGACAAAAAGGACATGATCCGCGTGATCAGGACCGCAGACGGTGAAGTCTGTATCGATGAAAGCGGACGGAAAAACGGGCGCGGCGCCTATATCTGCCGCAGCCAGGCATGCCTTGACAAGGCGGTTTCCGGACACGGCCTCGAGCGGTCCCTGAAGACACAGATCAGCCCCGATATTTATAAGAAACTGCAGGAGGAGATGAAGCGGCTTGGAGAAGAATGACAAAGCGTTAGCGCTTCTCGGACTCGCAACGAGAGCGGGCAAGACGCTGGCCGGGGAAGTTCAGGTAATGGAAGCGATCCGGAAGAGAAAGGCCGCACTTGTGATTGCGGCATCTGATGCCTCCGATAATACCAGAAAAGCAGTTGCAGATAAATGTGGTTACTACGGAATTCCCGTTCTTATATATGCGGACAAGGACAGTCTCGGAAGATATACCGGAAGGGGATATACGGCGATCGCTGCGGTGACAGACCGCGGTTTTGCCGCGAAGATCGGTAAACTGATAGAAGAGAATAACAACCGGATGTCCTGATACGTTACGGAGGTAGCTTATGGCAAAAATCAAAGTACGTGACCTTGCGAAGAAACTTAAGAAACCTATCAATGATGTTATTGTTGCCCTCAAACGGCAGGGAATTTATGTGGAAAGTCAGTCCAGTATGCTTTCCGGCAGCGCCGCAGCGAAGGTAGAGCAGTATTTTAACCAGCAGCCGAACAAGCAGGAGAATAATACCAGGCAGCCGGCAAAGCAGCCGGCGAAGAAGAAACCGGTAAGACATACCGGCGGACTCGACAGCAATGGCAATTACAGCTCCTTTATCGGCAGCGAGGAAGAAGAGATGCTGCAGAATATGGAGAAGAAGAAATCGGCCCAGGAAGCGGCGAAGAAAGAAGCGGCATCGGCACCGCAGGCAGCGGACAGCAAGCCGGCAGCAGAGAAGCCGAAGACGCAGGAGAAACCTGCACAGGAGAAGCCGGCACCGGAGAAGAAAGCGGAGCATCCGCAGAGCAGAGCAGAGACTGCTGAGGCGGCACCGGCGGAGAAGAAGGCCGAGAAGACAGAGAAGACAGCACCGGCTGCACAGGAAGAGAAGAAACAGCCTGTCAGAGAACAGGAAGCAAAGAGCGCGTCTGTACCTTCGAAAGAAGAGAAAGCCGGCGGCGCCAGAGAAGAGCACACCGGTGATGGCCCAAGACATGACAGACAGGGCAGAAACGGCGGCCGTGACGGACAGAGACGCGATGGCGGCCGTGACGGACAGAACCGCGGCGGACGCGATGGACAGAGACGTGACGGCCAGGGAAGAAACGGCGGCCGCGACGGACAGAGACGCGATGGCAGCCGCGACGGACAGAACCGCGGCGGACGCGGCGGACAGGGCCGTGACGGACAGAGACGCGATGGCAGCCGTGATGGTCAGAACCGCGGCGGACGCGGCAATGGCGGCCGTTTCAATCTCAACAAGGCGATTGATAAGGAAGTAGCCGCACCTTCCAAGGACAGCGGACGCGACAGCCGCCGCAGTTTCAACAAGGACGGCAAAGCACGTGACAACCGCCGCTACGAGAAGGATTACGATGACCGGAATCAGGAGAGAAAGGTCAGAAATAATAAAAACAATCATCAGCAGCATAAAAAACCGGCACCGCAGAAACCGGCGGTGAAGGAGGAGAAGATCACCTCGATTACGCTGCCTGATGAGCTCACCATCAGCGAACTGGCACAGAAGATGAAAGTGCCGGCCAACCAGCTGATCAAGAAGCTTTTCCTTGCCGGCAAGATGTACACGCTCAATTCGGAGATTACCTACGATGAGGCGGAAGAGATCGCCATTGACTACGATATTCTCTGCGAACATGAGGTCAAGGTCGATGCAATCGAAGAGATGCTCAAGGAAGAAGAAGAGAACGAAGCGGATATGGTTCCGCGTCCGCCGGTTGTCTGCGTTATGGGACACGTCGACCACGGCAAGACTTCTATCCTCGATGCAATCCGTAAGACCAATGTGACGGCAGGTGAGGCCGGCGGCATTACGCAGCGGATCGGTGCGTATGTCGTCAATATCAAGGGCAAGAAGATCACATTTATCGATACGCCGGGCCATGAGGCATTTACGGCCATGCGTCTGCGCGGTGCGCAGTCTACCGATATTGCCATTCTCGTTGTCGCAGCAGATGATGGTGTCATGCCGCAGACAATCGAGGCAATCAACCATGCCAAGGCAGCCGATATCGATATCATCGTAGCGATCAATAAGATCGATAAGCCGGGTGCCAACATCGATCGTGTAAAACAGGAACTGACCGAATACGGCCTCGTTGCAGAGGACTGGGGCGGTTCGACGATCATGGTGCCGGTATCTGCCAAGACAGGAGAGGGACTCTCCGATCTTCTCGATATGGTTCTGCTCGATGCGGAGATGCTGGAGCTCAAGGCCAATCCGAACCGTAATGGACGAGGCGTTATCCTCGAGGCACAGCTCGACCGCGGCCGCGGTCCGGTAGCTACCGCGCTGGTTCAGAAGGGTACGCTGCATATCGGCGACAATATCACGGCCGGTACCTGCTTCGGCAAAATCCGTGCGATGGTAGACGATAAGGGCAGAAAGATCAAGAAAGCCGGTCCGTCTGTTCCGGTAGAGATTCTTGGTTTCAACGATGTACCGAATGCGGGCGATACCTTTATCGCAACCGAGACGGAGAAGGAAGCCAGAGCAATGGCAGAGACCTTCATCGCCAAACAGCGTGAGAAACTTCTTGCAGAGACAAAATCCAGACTTTCTCTCGACAGCCTGTTTGATCAGATCAAGGAAGGCGAGCTGAAGGAACTCAACATTATTGTCAAGGCAGATGTACAGGGTTCCGTGGAAGCAGTCAAGCAGAGTCTCGGCAAGCTTTCTAATGCCGAGGTTGTCATCAAGGTGATCCACGGCGGTGTCGGTGCGATCAATGAATCCGATGTCACCCTGGCTTCGGCATCGAATGCGATTATCATCGGCTTCAACGTGCGTCCGGATACGCAGGCCAAGAACATGGCCGAGCAGGAGCACGTGGATATCCGTCTGTACAGAGTCATTTACAATGCAATCGAGGATATCGAGGCAGCCATGAAGGGTATGCTTGAGCCGACTTACCAGGAGAACATCATCGGTCACGTCGACGTGCGCCAGACCTATAAGGTATCCGGCATCGGCACGATCATCGGCGGCTATATCACGGACGGCAAGGTTGTCCGTGACTGCAAAGTCCGTCTGCTCCGCGACAACGTCGTGATCTACGAGGGAGCTCTTGCTTCGCTCCGCCGTTTCAAGGATGATGTCAAGGAAGTCAACAGCGGCTATGAATGCGGTATGTCGCTTGAGAAATTCAATGATATCAAGGTCGGCGATCAGGTCGAGGCCTATGTAATGGAAGAGGTACCAAGATAACAGGAGGGTGCCATGCGTAAAAACAGTATAAAAAACACCCGTATCAACGGGGAAGTTCACAGAGAGCTGAGTCATATTATTGCCCGTGAACTGAAAGATCCGCGGATCAGCCCGATGACAAGTGTTGTGCGCGTTACGGTTTCGCCGGATCTCAAGCAGTGCAAGGCCTACATCAGTGTGCTCGGCACTGACAGACAGCGCCAGGATACGATGGATGGCCTGAACAGCGCTCTGGGATTTATCCGGCGCGAGCTTGCCCGTACCGTCAACCTGCGGATCACGCCGGAGATTGAATTCATATCGGATCAGTCCATTGAATACGGTGTGAATATGTCTAAGAAAATCGATGAAGTCATCGAGCATGACGAAGAGGCGGCGCTTCGCAGCGGAAGAAATCCTGAAGAGGAAAACCGGGAGGAAGAATAATTGAGTGATATACTGAAGCACCTTGAGGGCGCCCGCTCTGTGATTATCAGCGGGCATACCCGGCCGGACGGCGACTGCGTAGGCGCCTGCACGGGCATGGCGGGATTTATCCGTGAGTATTATCCGGACAAGAAGGTAGATGTACGTCTGGAAACCGTACCGGCCAGCTATCGCTCCATCCCGGGCGCAGAGAGCGTCATAACGGATTTTGAGGATGATACCCGGTATGATCTGTTTATCGCGCTGGATGCCAGCGACCGCGAGAGGCTGGCAGGCGCGGTGCGCTATTTCGATACGGCGGCCGATACGATCTGCATCGATCACCATGTCAGCAATCCGGGCTATGCGAATGAGAATCTGATTCTGCCGGATGCCAGCTCCACATGCGAGGTGCTGGCCGATGTGATCGGTGAGGACAGAATATCCCGCAGCACGGCTTATGCACTTTATACGGGTATTATCTGCGACAGCGGCGTGTTCCGGTACAGCTGTACGAGCCGTCACACGATGGAAGTGGCGGGTATGCTGATGGAAAAGGGCATTCCGTTTACGCGGATGATTGACGAAGAGTTTTTTGCGAAGACGTACAAGCAGCAGCGTCTGCTTGGCGAAGCGCTTCTTGCCGCCCGTCTTGAACTGGAGGGCAGGATCATAATCAGCCTGATGAACAGGGAGACGATGGATGCGTATGAAGCGCTGTCGGAGGATCTCGAGGGCATCGTTGCCAAGATGCGGGAGACAGAGAATGTAGAAGTTGCCATTTTCGCTTCTGAAAATAAAGACGGCACCTATAAGTTCAGTCTTCGTTCCAACGAATACGTCGATGTCAGCGAAATCTGTCAGGCATTCGGCGGCGGCGGACATGTGCGTGCTGCCGGGTTTACCTGCAGAGGCGATGTCAATAAAACGGTCTGCGATATCGTGAAGATGGCGAAGAAGCAGATCTGCAGTCACCTGGCAGACTGAGATAAAAGGAGAAGGACATGTTCGACGGAATGATCAACGTATACAAGGAGCAGGGATATACCTCCAATGATGTGGTTGCCTGTCTCCGCGGTATACTGCATCAGCGCCGCATCGGCCATACCGGTACGCTGGACCCGGATGCGGAAGGTGTACTGCCGGTATGTCTGGGTACGGGTACGAAGCTCTGCAGTCTGATCACAGATCACGACAAGGTCTACGAGGCATCGATGCGGCTGGGGATGACAACCGATACACAGGATATTTCCGGCAGGGTCATTGCCAGACATACGGTGGAAGCCGATGAAGAGGCTGTGCGGGCGGCTCTGATGAATTTCGTCGGCGGATATGCGCAGATACCGCCGATGTATTCTGCCATCAAAATCAATGGCAGAAAGCTTTACGAGCTGGCCCGGAAGGGCAGAACGGTCGAGCGGCACCCGCGGCCCGTCACTATTTACAGCATTGATCATATCAGTATCTGTCTGCCGGATATTTCTTTTACCGTGCGCTGTTCCAAAGGCACCTATATCAGAACGCTCTGCAATGACGTGGGCGATGCCCTCGGCTGCGGCGGCGTACTGACGGCGCTGAAGCGGACGGCGGTAGGGCGGTTTACGGTGCAGCAGTCACTGACGCTTGGACAGATTGAAGAACTGGCCGGCGATGAAGAAAAGCTGCTCCCGCACATCATTTCCGTGGAGGAGATGCTGGCGGATTACCCGGCGGCTTCTGCTGCCGATGAACGGGCAGACAGACTCCTGCACAACGGCAATCCGCTGAATCCGGAGGATGTGGTGCTGCAGGGAAGACCCGGCGGGACGCTGCGTGACGGAGAGGAACTGCGCATTTATGATGCAAGCGGTCATTTTACGGCGCTTTACCGCTACGAGAAAGACAGAAACCGGCTGCGCAGCAGCAAGATGTTTGTCTGACGGGACATGATAACCGGCATAGGCCGGAATAAAGATACAGAGGCGTGACATATGGAATTTTATACAGGAACGACGGATTTCAGGCTGCATAATACAGCTGTGGCACTGGGAAAATTTGATGGACTGCATAAGGGCCATCAGCTTCTTTTCAGCAAGCTCAGGGAATATGGCAGGAAGGGCCTGAAGACCGTCGTGTTTACCTTCGATTTTCATCCTGCTTCCCTGCTTTCAGGCAAACAGCAGAAGCTGATCTATACCAGCGAGGAACGCCGGAAGATAGTGGAAGACCTTGGCATCGATGTGCTGGTGGAATTTCCTTTTACGAATGAGACGGCGCATATGCAGCCGTATGATTTCATTAAAAATGTGCTTGCCGGCCTGTTCGATGCGCGTGTGATCGTGGTCGGCGATGATTTTCATTTCGGCTACAAGCGTATGGGCGATGTGCAGATGCTGCTCGATCATGCCGATGAATTCGGCTATACGGTGGAGCATTGCAAGAAGCTGGGAGCCTGCGGACGGGATATCAGTGCGACGATGATCCGGGAATTCATCAGCTGCGGCGAGATCATGTCGGTGAACCTTCTGCTGCAGCGGCCGTTCGGTATAACGGGAACGGTTGTAAGCGGCAAACAGAACGGCCGGAAGGTCGGTATGCCGACAGCCAATATTTCCTTTGATCCGGTAAAACTTGTACCGCCGGACGGTGTATACGCGACTCGCATGTATATTCCGGATGAGGATATCTATTACGACGCGGTGACCAACATCGGAACAAATCCGACGGTCGGAGAGGGCAATGCGCGGACGGTTGAGACATTTGCACCTGGTTTTTCCGGTGACCTGTACGGCAGGAAGATTATCGTGTATTTTTTCAGACATCTGAGAAAAGAGCAGAAATTCGACAGCCTTGAGGATCTCCGGGTTCAGGTCGATCAGGATATTGAAAACAGCCGTGCGTTTTTTGCGGCGCACGCA
>OMWM01000019.1 GCA_900314775.1 uncultured Eubacteriales bacterium
TACCAGTCTCTGCATGTAAACTGTTGAAAGCGCCGTGTACCGAACGGTACGCACGGTGCTGTGAGAGGACGGGGCTAATCACCCCCTCCTACTCGATTTCATCTCGTCATTTTCAACCTTCTCCCATTGCAGGGCGCGCACGCCGCGGAAAATCCGCAGGGAAAGGAAGGCGATCAGTGCTTCGAGCACCATGAAAAGGATGCCGAAGGCGATATCCTCTTCCGGGCCGTAGGCAATTAGATAATAGATTTCGCCGGCCGTACACAGAAGGCCGGTGATGATATTGAGCATCTCGAGCACCGGGAGCCGCCTGACGGTGGCGTTAAACACGTGATCGCGGACCGGGTCCGGCTCGTCGGACAGATTGTACAGGGCAAATACACTCATGATGCTCAGAACGATGCCCGCCATATAGGGAATCAGCAGCACGGGCACATAATTGACGCCGGGTGCCGGGATCAGACCGCAGACGATCGTGCCGGCCAGCGCCGACAGCTGCGCCGCCCAGAAACCGTGCAGAACGCGCTTGCGGTTATCCGGCTCCATCCAGCGGTAGCAGGTTCCGTAATACTGGTATTTCCCCTCGTCGTTAATCTTATAATCATTGATATATTTACGCCGTTTCCGGCTGTTGATCAGCAATATTACCGCTCCTTTCGGACCAACTTGTCTGCATTTGCTCTATTCTAACATACCTGCCGTTCATCTTCTATAAAAGTCTTCCAAAATGTGGTAAAATGATGGATGATAAAGCGAAAGCTTCCAGGGGAGAATACTATGAAGAAGAATCGCAGGGGGAAATATGCACTGATAAGCGCCGCTGTACTCAGCACGGCGCTTTTTGCAGGCTGCGGCCCGCGAAGTGCCGGGCAGCAGTAAGCCAGTCCGGTTAAATGTCTGGTACCGGCGGTGAAGCCGCCCTGCTGCCGAAGATCGGGGCAGAACGGCTCGAAGAAGCCATCACCGGCGTCTGATCAATACAGCAACTGCAGTTTTTATTTATAAAGAAAGGAAAGTGTTGATTCAGCTTCTGAATCATCCTGTAAGGAGAGCTATGTACTACTACAAGGACAACCCGAATATTATCGTATTTGATCATCCGCTTCTGAAGCACAAGATCACGCTGATGCGCGATGAGAATACCGGAACCAACGAATTCCGCAAGATGGTCGAGGAAATCGCGATGCTCATGGGCTACGAGGCACTGAATGATCTTCCGACCGAGAATGTTACCGTGAAGACGCCGATTGAGACATGTGAATCGCCGGTTATTTCCGGTAAGAAACTTGTGGTAGTGCCGATCCTGCGTGCCGGCCTCGGCATGGTGGAAGGCATCCTTCATCTGGTGCCGTCGGCTAAGGTCGGTCATATCGGCCTGTACAGAGATCCGGAGACACATCAGCCGCACGAGTATTACTGCAAGCTGCCGTCCAGCCTCGAGGAGAGACTGATCGTCGTAACCGATCCGATGCTGGCGACCGGCGGTTCCGGTACGGCAGCCGTCGACTTCATCAAGCAGCACGGCGGCAAACACATCAAGTTCCTTTCCATCATCGCGGCGCCGGAGGGCATCGAAGCCCTTGCCAAGGCGCATCCGGATATCCAGATCTATGTGGCGCAGGTTGACCGTGAACTCAACAAGGACGCTTACATCTGTCCGGGACTCGGCGATGCCGGCGACCGTATTTTCGGTACAAAATAAACATATTCAGGGCTCTGCATCCGGCAGAGCCCTTTTTGCGCGGCGGCGTGCCATGGCCGGAATGTGCAATCTGTGATAAAATCAGGTTAACTGAGTATGTACGGAGGGATAAACATGGCAGACTATATTATGGCACTTGATCAGGGGACGACGAGTTCCCGCTGCATTTTATTTGACCATCGCGGCAGTATATGCAGCAGTGCGCAGCAGGAATACAGGCAGATTTTTCCGCAGCCAGGCTGGGTGGAGCACGACCCTTATGATATCTGGAATTCGACCCATGACATGATGCTGGCAGCGATGGCGAAGGTCGGCGCGCGGCCGGAGGATATCGCCGGCATCGGTATCACGAACCAGCGTGAGACGACGATTGTCTGGGACAGGAAGACCGGAAAGCCGGTCTATAATGCCATTGTGTGGCAGTGCCGGCGGACGGCGCCGATCATCGACGGACTCAAGGCGGCAGGGTATGCCGATTATATACAGCAGACAACGGGCCTCGTGCCGGATGCCTATTTTTCGGGGTCAAAAATAAAGTGGATTCTCGACAACGTGGAAGGCGCCAGAGAGCGGGCGGAAAACGGCGAGCTGCTGTTCGGAACCGTGGACACATGGCTGATCTGGAATCTGACCGGCGGCAAGGTGCATGTGACAGATTACAGCAATGCATCGCGGACGATGCTGTTTGATATTCATAAACTGCAGTGGGATCAGAAGCTGCTGGAGATGCTCGATATACCGGCTTCCATGCTGCCGCAGGTAAAGCCGTCGAGCTGCATTTACGGCTATACGGACCCGGCAGTGGCAGGCGGCGTGATTCTGATTGCCGGTGCGGCCGGGGATCAGCAGTGTGCGCTGTTCGGACAGTGCTGCTTTGAACCGGGTTCCGCGAAGAACACGTACGGTACGGGCTGTTTCCTCCTGATGAATACGGGACATGAGGCGGTGCAGTCGAAAAACGGACTGATCACGACGATTGCGGCCAGCACGGATGAAAATCCGGAATATGCACTGGAAGGCAGCGTCTTCGTGGGCGGCGCGGCGATTCAGTGGCTGCGGGATGCCCTGGAGATGATTCCGGATTCCCCGTCTTCGCAGAAATATGCGGAGAGCGTGCCGGATACGCAGGGCGCCTATGTGGTGCCGGCCTTCACGGGCCTTGGCGCACCGTACTGGGATCCGTATGCGCGCGGCGCCGTGGTCGGTATTACGCGCGGCTTTACGAAGGCGCATTTTGTGCGGGCGACGCTGGAGGCACTGGCCTATCAGGTTTACGATATTCTCAAGGCGATGGAGAGCGATGCCGGCAGGCAGTTGACCGGCCTGCGTGTGGACGGCGGTGCCTGTGCAAATGATTTCCTTATGCAGTTCCAGTCGGATATTTTAAATACGCAGGTGATCCGGCCTGCCTGCATCGAGACGACAGCACTCGGTGCGGCATATCTGGCGGGCCTTGCGGTCGGCTACTGGAAGGACCGCAGGGAAATCCGCGAGAACTGGGAGCTGGCACGCACCTTTACGCCGGATATGGAGCCGGAGCGCCGCGAGCGGCTGCTGCGCGGCTGGCACAAGGCGGTCATCTGTACGCTCGGCTGGGCGAAGGATGAAGAGCCGGCGAAATAAAACAGACCGGCAGGTGAACGGCGCAAGTATTAAAACTTCATAAATTCTTCAGCCGGGGTATTGATTTAATGTTTGACAAAATATAAAATAGCTAATAAAGTACCTTTTCCCGCCGCAAACCGGCGGGGAGACGGTACTTTTCACATTGTTATCCTACAGGACTGCAGAATTGCTTTTTATAGAACAGGAGGCATATCATATGGCAAAAGTTGATATTATTTCCGGATTTCTCGGAGCCGGCAAGACAACGCTGATCAAGAAGCTCCTTGCAGAGGCGCTCAAGGGTGAACAGGTGGTACTGATCGAGAATGAATTCGGTGAGATCGGTATCGACGGCGGCTTTCTCAAGGACGCCGGCGTCAAGATCACAGAGATGAATTCCGGCTGCATCTGCTGCTCACTGGTCGGTGATTTCGGCACCGCACTGCGCGATGTCATCAGTCAGTTCCATCCGGACCGCATTATCATCGAGCCTTCCGGTGTCGGCAAGCTCTCTGATGTCTGCCGTGCCGTACAGAACGTAGCCAAGGACGCACCGATCGAGATCAATTCTCTCGTAACGGTGGCCGATGCCAATAAATGCAAGATGTACATGAAGAACTTCGGCGAGTTCTACAACAATCAGATTGAGAGTGCGAACACGATTATTTTGAGCCGTACGCAGAGCATCAGCCAGGAGAAGCTGGAGACCTGCGTTTCCCTGATCAGAGAGCACAACAAGGATGCGGTTGTCATCACCACGCCGTGGGATGATCTGACCGGCCGCCAGCTGCTCGACGCCATGGAGAAGCCGGTTAAGCTCGAGGACATGATCTTTGCGGAAGAGGACGATGACGACGAGTGCGCGTGCGAACATGATCACGATCACGAGCATCATCACCACCATGATCATGACGATCACGATGAGCATGATCACGATGAGCACGATCATGATGAGCATGACCACGATCATGAGCATCATCATCACCATCACCATCATCACGGCCACGATGCCGATGATGTATTTACCAGCTGGGGTCAGGAGACACCGCGCAAGTATACGAAGGAAGAAGTGGAGTCCATCCTCAAGGCACTGTCCGAGACGAACGAGTACGGCACAATCCTTCGTGCGAAGGGCATGCTCCCGGCACAGGACGGCACCTGGATTTATTTCGACATGGTACCGGCGGAATATGACATCCGCGAAGGTGCGCCGGAATACACAGGACGTCTCTGCGTAATCGGTTCCGATATCAAGGAAGACAAGCTGGAAGAACTGTTCAGATTAAAATAAAGGCGGTGTGGAAATGGATGATTTCAGAGTACCCGTTTATGTGATCATGGGCCTGCTCGAGAGCGGCAAGAGCTCATTTATCAATGAGATTCTCGAGAGCGGTGAGTTCGAGGACGGTACGCCGGGCATCGTCCTGACCTGCGAGGAAGGCGAAGTCGATATTTCCCCGAGCAGTGCTGCCAAATGCGGCATGGCTATTGAAAATGTCGATGAAGAGGAGCAGCTGACCGGCGAATTCTTCCGGAATCTCGAGAATAAATATCATCCGGAGAAGGTCTTCGTCGAGTACAACGGCATGTGGGACCCGGATTCCATCATCAATGCGGATTTCCCGGATGGATGGCAGATCTATCAGGTGGTCACGATGATTGATGCGAGCACCTTTGCCGTCTATATCCAGAACATGCGCTCGATCATCGGCAATATCATCAAGTGCACGGAACTGGCGATTTTCAACCGCTGTTCCGAGGACCAGGATCTGCCGATGTTCCGCCGCAATATCAAGGCGACCAATCCGCAGATTCAGATCATGTTCGAGCACAAGGACGGCCGTATGATCGAGCTGGGCAAGGATATTCCGCCGTATGATCTGAACGCACCGGTGATTGAGATCAGCGACGAGGATTTCGGTATCTGGTATATGGATGCCGCGGAGGACCGCGAGCGGTACGACGGCAAGGTCGTGCATTTCAAGGCCAAAGTCATGAAAAACCGCAAGTTCCAGAAGGGGTATTTTGTCCCGGGGCGCAATGCGATGACCTGCTGCGCGGCGGATATCCGTTTTATCGGATTCCTCTGCAAGACGAGCCATATAGATGAACTGACACACGGGCAGTGGCTGGATATCACGGCGAAGATGAAGTACGAGCGCCGCAGAGAATACGGCGGCGTAGGCCCTGTGCTGCATCTGAAGACAGCGAAATCGACGGAGCCTCCGAAAGAAGACCTGGTATATTTTTATTAAAATACGGGATGCTGTACGATCCGGAACGGCCGGCGTACAGCATTTTCTGTATGGATGAGGAAACCGCTGACACTTTTTATATAAGAAGGAAATGGTACGATGATTAAGGTTGTGAATGCAGTTGGTATGGAATGTCCGATACCGGTTGCCAAGACGCGTGAGGCGATCCGGCAGCTGAACGGACCGGGTATTGTGGAGACGATTGTTGACAATGAGACGGCTGTACAGAATCTGGAGAAGATGGCCGTACAGATGCATTACGGCGTGCGTACGGAACAGCTTGACGAAGACAGCTGGCGCGTGGTGATTTCTGTCAGAGAACAGGCACCGGAGAAACAGGCAAAGGAGAAGGCACCGGAGCAGCCGGATGAAAGCCGTGATATCGAGGAGATCCGGGAAGACCTCGACGATATCGACGCATTGGAACGCCGCAGCCGGAAGAAGAAGATCGTCGTGCAGATCACGGCGGATCTGATCGGCGGGCGGCAGGATGAAGATCTCGGCGAGCAGATGATGAAGAGCTTTATTCATGCTTTTCTGCTGCAGCCGGTGCTGCCGGATGTGATGATATTTTATAAGCGCGGCACTTTTCTGACCTGCGAAGGCAGCAGCGTGCTCGATGATCTGCGGACGCTGGAAGCACGCGGCGTGAAGATCCTCACGAGCGGCACCTGCCTCGGCTATTACCGCATGAACGGCCAGCTTCAGGTGGGGCGGGATGCCGATATCCCGGAAATCACAGGGGAGCTGATGAGTGCCGACCTGATTGTGCGTCCGTGAGGCAGGCGGTAAACACGGCAGAATGCTCAGCAGTTTTCTCGCACTGCTGCTTGCCTTTTGCATGGTAATTTCGCTCCAGCCATCGGCGGCAGCGGCAGCGGAACCGGCAGAGACGGAAACGGCCGCAGAAACGGAAACTGCTACAGAGACGGAAACGGCGGAAGAGACAAAGAAGACAGTCCAGCCGGAGACAGCAGAATCGGAAACCGGGACTTCCCGGCAGGAAGAAACAAAAGAGACTGCTGCACCGGCAACCGGCAGCAGCGAGACTGAAGGAAAATCAGATGCAGCTGCGCAGACACAGAAGCAGGCGGACGATTTCACCATGATCGGTGCAGCGAAGGATATTTCCCTGCAGGGCTCATATGTGGCTGACGGTGAAAGCATTAAGGACGGATCTTCCTTTACGGTTTCCTTCAGTGAGACGGACAAGGTAGAACTGGCCGACTGCGCAGCGGCGGTGAACGGCTATGTTCTGCAGTCAGTAACGCTGGCAGACGGAACGGAGGCAGCCGCGGTTGTGTGCAGCACCGGAGAAGACGGCACGGCAGAGTATGAAGCCGTGGATGAAGCTGGAAACAGGAAAGCCGGTCTTAAAGACGGCGATTCCGTTATTTTCAATTATGACAGAGACAGCAGAAAAGCACTGCGTAAGAGCGCCGGAAACGAGACAACCAGTTTCCGAATTACGAAGGTAATGGAAGTCAGCCGCTCGGCAATGCGCAAATCGAAAAGTGCTGTGAAGACAGACGGCGTTTCATTTCAGCTTGACTATGTGGATGAATCCGGTCAGGAGAAACCGGTCAGCAGTATGTCTGCCTCCGGCAGCATGCGAAAGGCCATGAGAAAGGCATCTGTTTCCTCGGTATCTCTGCAGGATGTCCTGGAAAACGGCGGCAGCTATACCTGGGAGAATCTGCCGAAATATGATGCAGAGGGCAATGAGATTCAGTATACGGCCCGCGAAATCGGCGCTGAGAACATCGGGTACACACCGTCATACTCTGCAGCGGTCATCAATGGCGTGCAGGGGATGAGGATCAGTAATACGAAAAACCCGGAAATCAGGAAAGTATGGTTATCAGAAGCAGCCGGACCGGTGAAGGTCAAGCTGACCGTTACGACATCTTCCGATGAATTTGTACGGACATATGAACTGAACGAACAAAATAACTGGCAGTGCTCTATTGATGTGTCTGATTTTATAGAGGAGTATACCGCCGGGGAGGCAGAGGCATTTGTATCAGAGACACCTGTGCCGGATGGCTATCGGGCAGAGTATACTGGAAATCTGAAAAACGGTTTTACCATAACCAATATCCCTGTTGTAAATATTCCGGTCAGGAAGGTGTGGAATGAAGGAGCCAATATCCAGCCTGTCGAAATAGAACTGCTGGCAAATGGAACAGAAACGGGTAAGACCCTGATTCTGGATGAAAACAATGCCTGGAAGGCGAATTTCACAGCTGATAAATATGACAGCGATGGCAAAGAAATCAACTACACAGTAGAGGAACTCACTGACGGCTATCAAACAGACATTAATGGCGATGCGGAAAATGGCTTTACAATTACAAATTCGCCAGAAACAATAACCATACCGGTTGTCAAATTATGGGCGGATGGCGCCAGGGGCGAATCCGTCGAAGTGGCACTGATGAACGGAGAAGAAGCCGTTCAGACCCTGACTCTGGATGAAAACAATGCCTGGAAGGCGAATTTCACAGCTGATAAATATGACAGCGATGGCAATGAAATCAACTACACAGCAGCGGAACTCACCGCCGGCTATAAGACAGACATCAGCGGTAATATGACAGATGGCTTTATAATCACCAACTCACCGAGTGATGAAAAAGTCACCATACCGGTTGTCAAATTATGGGCGGATGGCGCCAGCGGCGAATCCGTCGAAGTGGCACTGATGAACGGAGAAGAAACCGTTCAGACCCTGACTCTGGATGAAAACAATGCCTGGAAGGCGTATTTCACAGCTGATAAATATGACAGCGATGGCAATGAAATCAACTACACAGCGGCGGAACTCACCGCCGGCTATAAGACAGACATCAGCGGTGATATGTATGAGGGCTTCAAGGTCATCAATGCTAAGCAGGACACCAAAGAGCAGGCGGTAGATACGGGCGATAAGACGGATGGAAAGACAGCTTCCGTCAGCAGCGCAAAGAACGCCGAAGTGAAGGCTGTTCCGGCGAAAACCGTTCAGAGCAGCAGTGCAAAAACAGGTGATACGGCAAGATTAGGCCTGTATCTTGTCCTTGCCGCTGCAGGGGCTGCTGTGATTGCCGTCCTGATCAGAATGGCGCGCAGGAAAAAAGATAATACCTGATCATCAGCTGTAAGCAGTATAGCAATTACCGGACCGATGCGGTCCGGTAATTTTTTGAGAATTTTCCGGAAAACCTGTGCGCACGGCACGGAGGCGCCTGCAATGTGAACTGCGATAAGTACATAGCCCGTCAGGTGCGAGTATTGACAAGGCAAATACGCTTTGTTATAATTATCAGGTATGCGCGATAAGTGCATATTTCTGCCTGTCTGCAGGCAGAAGCCAGTATTTTATTTCAGGAGGTGAAAAAATAATGCCAACATTTAACCAGTTAGTAAGAAAGGGCAGACAGACCGTTGAGAAGAAATCAACAGCCCCTGCACTGCAGAGAAGCTTCAACTCACTGCACAAGAAAGCAATCAGTGTACCGTCTCCGCAGAAGAGAGGTGTCTGCACAGCCGTCAAGACCGCTACTCCTAAGAAGCCTAACTCAGCTCTCCGTAAGATTGCCAGAGTTCGTCTTTCCAATGGTGTCGAGGTAACATGCTATATCCCTGGCGAAGGTCACAACCTTCAGGAGCATAGCGTTGTTCTCATCAGAGGCGGACGTGTTAAGGATCTTCCTGGTACAAGATACCACATCATCCGTGGTACACTTGATACCGCTGGTGTAACCAACAGAAAGCAGGCCCGTTCCAAGTACGGCGCCAAGAGACCGAAGAAATAATCCCTGAGTACACGTTTTACTATATTGCGCGAATGTAGCATTATTTAAGTGTATGAAGGCGGTCTTCGGTTTCGGCCGGCAGCCGGCTTTATGCAGATATATATAGAATACTTCGAGCGCGAACACATAGTCAGACTACGTGAGTACCCAGGATTGTATGATCTGTAAGGAGGGAAGTAACGTGCCTAGAAAAGGACATATTCAGAAGAGAGATGTCTTAGCGGATCCGATTTACAACAGCAAGGTCGTAACAAAGCTGATCAACAACATCATGCTTGACGGCAAGAAAGGCGTTGCACAGAACATCGTATACGGAGCGTTTGACATCGTGGCTGAGAAGACCGGCAAGGATGCCCTTGAGGTTTTCGAAGAAGCAATGAAAAACATGATGCCTGAACTGGAAGTTAAGGCAAGAAGAATCGGCGGCGCAACCTATCAGGTACCTATTGAGGTAAGACCTGACAGAAAGCAGGCGCTCGCACTTCGTTGGCTCACCACCTTCTCCAGAAAGAGAAGCGAGAGAACCCAGACCGAGAGACTGGCCAACGAGATTATGGATGCAGCGAACAACACCGGTGCAGCCGTAAAGAGAAAAGAAGAGATGCACAGAATGGCAGATGCCAACAAGGCATTTTCACATTACAGATGGTAATATCTGTATTTTGGGTTTATTAATAAGGAGGAATTATCCTTGGCAGGAAGAGAATACCCGCTTGAGCGTACCAGGAATATCGGTATCATGGCACATATTGATGCCGGCAAGACAACATTAACAGAGCGTATCCTTTACTACACCGGCGTTAACTACAAGATCGGTGAGACCTACGAAGGTACGGCTACAATGGACTGGATGCCTCAGGAGCAGGAAAGAGGTATTACAATTACTTCCGCCGCGACCACATGCCACTGGACTCCGCAGGAATATGCGAAGACAAAACAGGGTGCGCCTGAATACCGTATCAATATCATTGATACCCCGGGACATGTAGACTTCACGGTAGAGGTAGAGAGATCTCTGCGAGTACTCGATGGTGCAGTTGGCGTATTTGATGCCAAGGGCGGTGTTGAGCCTCAGTCAGAGAATGTATGGCGTCAGGCGGATACCTACAATGTACCGCGTATCGCATTTGTCAACAAGATGGATATCATGGGCGCCAACTTCGAGAATACAGTTAAGGAAATCGGTACAAAGCTCGGCAAGAACGCAGTAGTTATCCAGCTTCCGATCGGCAAGGAGGATCAGTTCGAAGGACTGATCGACCTGTTCGAGATGAAGGCTTACTACTACAACGATTCCAAGGGCGAGGACATTTCCGTTAAAGATATTCCGGATGATATGAAGGAAGACGCCGAGATCGCTCATACAGAACTCATTGAGAAGATCTGCGAGTTCGATGATGATCTTATGGAACAGTATCTCGACGGCACCGAGCCATCTATTGAGGAGCTGAAGAAAGCACTCAGAAAAGCCACCATCAACAATGAAGGCGTTCCTGTATGCTGCGGTTCTGCACATCAGAACAAAGGTATCCAGAAGCTGCTCGATGCAGTCGTTGAGTACATGCCGGCTCCGACCGATGTCCCGGATATCAAGGGAACCGATCTTGAAGGCAATGAAGTAACCCGTAAGTCATCCGATGACGAACCGTTCTCAGCGCTTGCATTCAAGATCATGACTGACCCGTTCGTAGGACGTCTTGCATTCTTCCGTGTATATTCCGGAACACTGAATGCAGGTTCCTATACTTTAAATGCCACCAAGGGCAAGAAGGAACGTGTCGGCCGTATTCTGCAGATGCATGCCAACAAGAGAAAAGAGATCGACAAGGTTTATTCCGGTGATATTGCAGCCGCTGTCGGCTTCAAGTTCACAGGTACAGGTGATACACTCTGCGATGAGCAGCATCCTGTAATCCTCGAGTCCATGGACTTCCCGGAGCCTGTTATCGAGCTTGCGATCGAGCCGAAGACCAAAGCCAGCCAGGGCAAGATGGCAGAGGCACTCGCAAAGCTTGCTGAAGAGGATCCGACCTTCCGTGCTCATACGGATCAGGAAACCGGCCAGACAATCATCGCCGGTATGGGCGAGCTGCATCTGAACATTATCGTAGACCGTCTCCTTCGTGAGTTCAAGGTCGAGGCAAATGTCGGTGCTCCTCAGGTTTCCTATAAAGAGACCATCACCAAGGCTGTTGATATCGAATCCAAGTATGCAAGACAGTCCGGCGGCCGCGGCCAGTACGGACATTGTAAGGTTCGTTTCGAGCCTATGGATGCTAACGGCGAAGAACTTTACAAGTTTGAGTCAAGCGTTGTCGGCGGTGCTATTCCGAAGGAATACATTCCGGCAATCGATGAAGGTATCCAGGAAGCGATGAAAGCCGGCATTCTGGGCGGCTACCCGGTAGTCGGTGTTTACGCTAACGTATACGATGGTTCCTATCATGAAGTCGATTCCAGTGAGATGGCATTCCACATCGCCGGTTCCATGGCATTCAAGGATGCTATGCAGAAGGCAGGCGCAATCCTGCTCGAGCCGATCATGAAGGTCGATGTCACCATGCCGGAAGAGTACATGGGTGATGTCATCGGTGATATCAACTCAAGACGAGGCAGAATCGAAGGCATTGATGATGTAGGAAACGGCAAGATCGTCAAGGCGCATGTACCGCTTGCAGAGATGTTCGGTTATGCGACAGATCTTCGTTCTTCTACACAGGGCCGAGGCAACTTCTCGATGTTCTTTGAAAAGTACGAGCCGGTACCGAAGAACATTCAGGAGAAGGTTCTCAATAACAAAGACAAGCAGTAATTGGCGTGCAGGCTTTTAAGCCTGCATGAAAACCTGCTTTAATTAAATTTTGCTTGCTTATACAGGCAAAATGCAATATAATCGTATTTAGTCGATTTAGATTTTATTCCTTTAGAGAAAAGGATCAAATGGCATCTAATTAAGGAGGATGTAATAATGGCAAAGGCTAAGTTTGAACGTACAAAACCGCATTGCAACATTGGTACTATCGGTCATATCGACCACGGCAAGACCACTCTTACAGCTGCAATCACCAAGGTTCTTGCAGCAAGAGTTCCTGGCAACGAAGCAATGAACTTCGCTGATATCGATAAGGCTCCGGAAGAGAGAGAGCGTGGTATCACAATTTCCACAGCTCATGTAGAGTATGAGACAGAGAAGAGACATTACGCACATGTTGACTGCCCAGGCCATGCCGATTATGTAAAGAACATGATCACAGGTGCAGCGCAGATGGATGGTGCTATCCTCGTAGTTGCTGCTAATGATGGTGTTATGGCTCAGACAAGAGAGCATATCCTTCTTGCTCGTCAGGTAGGTGTACCTTATGTCGTTGTATTCATGAACAAGATCGATATGGTAGATGACGAGGAGCTCCTCGATCTCGTAGAGATGGAAGTAAGAGATCTTCTTACCGAGTATGACTTCCCAGGCGATGATGTACCGGTTGTTCGTGGTTCAGCTCTTATGGCTCTTCAGGATCCGAATGGTGAATGGGGCGACAAGATCATGGAACTCATGGATGCAGTTGATGAATATATCCCTGATCCTGTTCGTGATAATGATAAGCCTTTCCTTATGCCAGTCGAGGATGTATTCTCAATCACAGGCCGTGGTACTGTAGCTACAGGCCGTGTAGAGAGAGGTATGCTTAACCTTTCCGATACTGTTGAGATCGTAGGTGTTAAGGAAGATAAGAGACAGGTTGTTGTAACCGGTATCGAGATGTTCCGTAAGACTCTTGATTTCGCAGAAGCTGGTGATAACATCGGATGCCTTCTTCGTGGTGTTCAGAGAGACGAGATCGAAAGAGGTCAGGTTCTTGCAAAACCGGGCACTGTAAACCCGCATAAGCATTTCAAGGGCCAGGTTTACGTTCTGACCAAAGACGAGGGCGGCCGTCATACACCGTTCTTCGCTAACTATCGTCCGCAGTTCTATTTCAGAACAACTGATATCACAGGCGTTATCACAAAGCTTGAGGATGTTGATAAGCACACAGAAGTTGAGATGTGCATGCCTGGTGACCATGTACAGATGGAGATCGAACTGATCCATCCAATCGCTATGGAGCAGGGTCTTACTTTCGCTATCCGTGAAGGTGGTCATACAGTAGGTTCAGGCCGAGTTACCGAGATCATCGAGTGATTCAGACCTTAAACTGAATAATAACGGCAAAGCCGCAGTCTGTAAGGACTGCGGCTTTTTCGCTTTATTTTTTTGAAAAGCGGCGTGGCAGAAGGAGGTATTCGTTCACCGGGATATACAGATCGGGAAGAATATTTACGTAATATAAGCCCACGCAATCGCGATCACCAGCGCGGGCAGCATGTTGGCGACCTTTATTTTGCCGGGAAAAAGCAGATTGATGCCGACGCAGGTGATCAGAATATCGCCGACGTAGGACAGATTGGACATCGCGGCATCCGTCATCAGCGGCGCTGCCCAGTGTGCGAGCGCGGTCACGAGGCCCTGCAGAATGCCGACGGGAATGGCCGCGAAGGCCGTGCCGATGCCGAGAACGGAGGCCATCGTGATGATGATGGCGAAGTCGATGATGGCCTTTGTGAAAAGAACGGTGTGATTTGCGTAGATGCCGTCATCGATGGAGCCGATGATGGCCATGGCGCCGACACATACGGTCAGCGATGCGCTGACAAAGGCGCCGACGAAGGCGTTATCGCTGTCATGGCCGGTCTTTCTCTTGAGCCATTCGCCGAACTGTTCGATTCTGGCCTCCAGATTCAGGAGGCTTCCGATGATCGTGCCGACAAGCAGGGAAATCATCATCATCATGGTGCCGCCGGCAGCAAGGCTGCCGCCTTCCACCTTCAGCATCTGCTGCATCGTGCCGCCGATGCCGATAAAGATCACCATGATGCCGCAGGCGGACAGGAGCGTCTTCTGCATCTGGTCCGAAAAAAATCTGCCGACGCAGCACCCCAGCAGGCCCCCGGCCGCAATCGCACATACATTTACAATAGTTCCGAGACCGATCATACATTCCTCTTACAAAATTTATTTTAAATCAAATACGTTTCTATTATAGCATGGCGTGCATTGCCCGGCAGAGAAAGTAAAGTGAAATATTTATAACATTTCTCCTTGACAGATGCAGCGCCGTGTTATATATTTATAACATCACATGTGACAAATATATAACATCGGAGGACAATGTGACTATGAATAAGAGAGTATCCCTGACAGAAGTTGTTGCGGCAAAGATTGTTCTTGCTGTTTTATTTGCCTTGATTTACTGGATGTGGGCCAGAAGTGACTACCAGGAATGGTACATGGACGTGTACGGCTGGGTGGTGGTACCGACAGCGGCGTTCCTGATTTTCCATTATTACAGGGTAAGAAAATACAGAAAAGAAGGCGTCGACGAGCTTGCAGAGCGCAATCTGAGAAGATGTGATGCCATCTGCCTGAGACTGCTGACGGCGGCTGCGTGCCTGATCGCACTGATCGGCGGCATCGCGGCGCATGTCAGCACCGGGGCTGCCTATATGATGGGATGGGCGCTGGTTATCACGCTGATCGCGCTGTCCGTTCTGCGCACGGTATTATTTTGGGTGATGGACAAAAAGGGTGTGTGAGCATGGCACTGAAGACGAAGATCAGACAGTACAGAGAGAAGGCCGGGCTGACGCAGAGTGCGCTGGCTGAGATGGTTGGCGCGCGGCGGGAGACCATCGTTCATCTGGAAAACGGGAAATACAATCCTTCTCTGAAGCTGGCGATGGATATCGCCGCCGTATTCCACGTCACGGTCGAGGAACTGTTTACCTTTACGGATGATGAAAAGTAATGCTTTCCAATATGGTTGTGCTTTTCGTGGCTGTTTAGTATACTGTCCTAAAGCATATTACGGCCGGCATCCTTTTCGGGGATGGGCGGCGGAAGAAATGGAGAATTATTCATGAGGGCAAAACTTAAGGGAAAGAAGAAACTGATCATCCTCCTGGCGGTGATGGCGGCCGCGGTGATCGCGGCGTCCGCCGTTTACAGCAGCACGAGATCCGCTGCCTCAGATGTATCGGATGCGCAGAGCTATGAGGTCGATAACGGCACCATCAGCAAGGAAGTAACAGGCAGCGGCAAACTGGAAGCGGCCGACAAGACGGAAGTGAAGGTGCCGGCCGGGATTGCGGTGGAGAGTGTGGCTGTGGAGGCCGGCGATACGGTTGCTGAGGGCGACACGCTGGCAGTACTGGATGCGGAATCGATCACGGATTCCCTGGTGAAGATCGAAAGCAGCCTGAAATCCGTCAAGGATACGCTGAATTCGGGCAGCTCCCTGACTGCGCTGCAGAAGGAGCAGCTGAATAACCAGAAGGCGGATCTGGAACAGGCGCAAAGCGATCTGAACAAGCTGAAAGAGGATCCGACGATCAAGGCACCGGTATCCGGTATTATCGGCACTGTAGGTGTCACAGAGGGCAGTGAAACCGCGGCCGGAACGGCTGCGCAGCAGACAGCCTCACCGTCCGGCACGGATTCTTCTTCCGAAACGCAGTCGGAGGGCGGTTCTTTTACCGTGCAGAGTGCGGATCAAACGGACAGGCCTGCGGCAGAGCTGCTGACCTGCCGGACGTGGAACACAGAAGGCGTGAAAGGAAATGTCCCGGCCGTTCTTTTCCTGACAGAGGAGTCAGAAGGTGAAACCGGCACGCAGCAGGAGAGTACGGTCATTACCGATTTCAGAGGGCTGACAGGAGAACTTGCGGCACCGGCGGCCGGACAGTCCATGCCGACGACGGATTCCCTTTTCAAGAGCGGGGAGGGCAATGCCGACGGCAGTCAGTTCGCGGCGGCAAATCATTACACCGGCACGATCCGCTGGAATCAGGAAGCAGAGACTTTTCAGGCCGGCACGCAGTACGTGGCGGTTGTGACGCTGCTTGCGCAGGACGGCTATATTTTCTCGTCCGGCAGCGTTCCGCAGTTTGCCGGCGCGCTCTATCAGGGACAGCCGGTCATTTCTGAAGACGGAACCAGAATGCAGATACAGATTCACTATCCGAATACAGGGTCGGATGAAACGGAGCAGACATCCTCTGGCGAAACGGCAATTGGCAGCGGCCTGCCTGATTACAGCGCACTGGGTGACCTCTCAGACAGCGGCCTGTCAGATGATGCATTATCGGCGGCAGGCGGCAGCACGGATACCGGCTCGCAGCAGGCCAATATCACCTACAGCGACAGCCAGTGCACGGCTTTCACCATTTTGCAGGGCAGTCAGGCGGATGTGAAAATCAGTGTCGATGAGCAGGATATTCTCTCGGTCGCCGAGGGACAGAAAGCGACCGTCACCCTCGATGCCCTTGAGGGACAGGAATTTGACGGCACGGTGGAAAAGGTGGCATCCACGGCGACAGAGGGCAGCAGCAGTGCGAAATATGCCGTCACCGTCCGGATTGACATGCCGGAAAATGTGAAATACGGCATGTCGGCGCAGGCTTCCATCAAGGTCGGCGAGGCAGAAAACGTGCCGGTTATACCGATGGCGGCGCTGCAGCAGGAAGGCCATAAGCTGTTTGTCTATACGAAAGTGAATGAGGATGGCAGTCTCGGCGGCGAAAAAGAAGTGAAGACCGGCCTTTCCGACGGGGAGAATGTGGCCGTCACATCCGGCCTGAAGAAGGGCGATACCATTTATTATCAGTATTCCGGCGATGATACGCAGGACTTCTACACTGATGTGGAAGAAGACGGCACGGATGGCGATACCGGCAGCGAAGAAGGTACAGCAGAATGACGCAGGAAGCCATGATCGTTTTTGATAATGTATCCAAAATCTATCAGATGGGCGAGGAGACGCTGTACGCGCTCGATCATGTCAGCCTGCAGATCCGCACCGGCGAATTTGTCAGCGTGATCGGCCCTTCCGGCAGCGGCAAGTCGACTCTGATGAATATCATGGGCTGTCTGGATACTGCGGACGAGGGGCAGTACCTGCTGGGCGGCCTGCCGATCGAACAGTATTCGGAGGATGAGCTGGCGAAGATCCGAAACAGAAAAATCGGGTTCATTTTTCAGAGCTTCAACCTGATCGGCGACCTCAGCGCCGAGGAAAATGTGGAGCTGCCGCTGATTTATCAGCGGCTTCCAGTCAGGGAGAGGCGCGAGCGCGTGCAGGCGGCGCTGGAGAAGGTGGATCTGTACAACCGGCGCAGCCATCGCCCGAATCAGCTTTCCGGCGGACAGCAGCAGCGCGTCGCCATTGCCCGCGCGATGGCCTCGCACCCGGATATTTTTCTGGCAGATGAGCCGACCGGCAACCTCGATTCCCATACGAGCATGCAGATCATGGAGCTGTTTCACGAACTGCATGAGGCGGGGCACACGATCGTCCTGATCACACATGATGAAAATGTTGCCCGGCAGGCGCAGCGCCGGATCCGTATCCGCGACGGCAAAGTCGAGGAGGCGGCGACGTCGGACCCGTACGGCGACAGGCCGGCAGGCGGGAATGCGTCGGACCCGTACGGCGGCAGGCCGGCAGATGAGGAGGTGGCGAGATGATTGCACAGTCTCTTAAAATGGCCTGGAAGTCGATCACGCTGCACAAGATGCGGTCGTTTCTGACCATGCTCGGCATCATTATCGGTGTTTTTGCCTTGGTTGTGCTGGTCTCGCTTGTACACGGGGCGACCGGCTCCATCACGGACTCGGTCAATTCGCTCGGCACCAATAAGCTGACTGTAAATATATTTGACGACAAGGGAAAACCGCTCAGGACGGCGGACCTCGATGAGATTGCCGCGCTTGACAGCGTCGGGGAGACGGCGCCGTATATGACGATGCAGGTGCAGGCATCCAGCGCCGGGCGCAGCAAGACGGTGGATGTGATCGGCACAACGCCGTCGCTGACCGCGATCGACAATATCAAGCTGCAGTACGGACGTTTCTTCAAGGATCCCGATATTGAAAATCACAGCAATGTGGCCGTGATCGATTACCGTCTCGCACGGGACGTCATGGGGCGGCAGGACTGCGTCGGCGAGTCCATCAAATTGAACGGCAAGGAATTCCTGATTATCGGCGTGCTGCAGGATACACAGAGCGACTCTGCCTTCGGGTTTGCAGCGGGCGTCTATTCGGCCTATGTGCCGTTTCCGACGGTCGTGCGGCTGAGCGATCAGGCCGGAACGACGGTCAGCACATTTGAAGCATCCGCCGTCAATGATGATACGGATGCGGCGGAAGAGGAAGTCAGAGAGTACCTGCAGAAACGGTACGGCGACAAGGATGCCTATGACGTTTTCAACATGTCGCAGATTTCCGATACGATGAATCAGGTAACCGGTACGCTTTCGCTCCTGCTCGGCGGCATCGCGGCCATCTCACTGCTGGTCGGCGGCATCGGCATCATGAATATCATGCTGGTTTCCGTGACCGAGCGGACGCGGGAAATCGGCATCCGCAAGGCAATCGGCGCAAGCCGGAAAATGATCATGCTGCAGTTTTTAATCGAATCGCTGATGCTGAGCCTGTTCGGCTGTCTGCTGGGCATTCTGGTGTCGTGGCTTGCGCTGCTGGTGATCGACGCGATCGGCCATGTCAGCTACGGCCTGTCCGGCGGCGTCGTGTTGGTATCTATCATTTTCTCTACAGGCGTCGGCTTGATTTTCGGCCTTTATCCGGCCAACAAGGCGGCGAAGAAAAAGCCGATCGATGCGCTCAGAACAGAATAAAAACAGCATGCCCGCGTGAAAATCAATCAGAAGGGCGGGCGGATGCATTATGGCGAATGAGAGGTATTTGCGATGCATGTGAAATTACAGCTTGCATTGGATGATATTACACTGGAAGATGCGCTGCGATTGACGGAGCAGACGGCGGAAAGTGTGGATATCATCGAGGTCGGCACGCCGATGGTGATGTCTTATGGTATGGAAGCGGTGCGGCAGATGCGCAGTCATTTTCCGGATAAGGAGATCCTTTGCGACTGCAAGATCATGGATGCCGGCGGCTATGAGGCACAGCTTGCGCTCGATGCGGGCGCGGACTGCGTCACGGTCCTTGCTGTTACCGATAATCGTACGATCCGGGACGTGGCGGATACCGCACATGCCTGTCACGGTCTGGTGATGGCGGATATGCTCTGCGTGCAGGATATACCGGCAAGAATCGCGGCTCTGCAGCGGCTGGGCGTGGATATTCTGGGCGTCCACACGGGCGTTGACCAGCAGGCTGAAGGCAGAACGCCGCTGGAGGATCTCAGATTGATGAGAGAGTGCGCGGTAAACGGAAAAATTGCGGTGGCGGGCGGTATCAATGTGGATACGGTGCGCGCGTACCTGCAGTACAGGCCGGAGATCATCATTGTCGGCGGCGGGATCTGCCGCGCCGCTCATCCGGCGCAGGCGGCAAAGGCACTGAAGGAGAGCATGCGGTCTTTTGCGGAAAAGAGGGAAACGAGATGAGTGTCCGGGACAATACGAAGAGGATTCTCGAAGAGCTGCAGAGGAATACGGCCTATCTGGATGATACGCAGCTGAGCGAAGCGGCCGATGAGATTCCGAAGGCAGGGCATATTTTTACGGCCGGTGCCGGCAGAAGCGGACTGATGATCAAAGCGTTTACCAACCGCCTGATGCATCTGGGCCTTTCTGTCAGCAATGTGGGGGAGATCACGAGCCCGCACACAAAAGCCGGGGATCTTCTCCTGATCGGGTCGGGATCCGGCGAGACAGACAGCCTCATTTCCATGGCCCGGAAAGCAGCGGCGGCGCACGTGCGTATTTTGCTGTTTACGATGGACGGTGCGTCATCCATCGCGAAAATGGCGGATACCGTTGTCGTGCTGCCCGGCGTATCGCCGAAGACGGTGCATCAGGGGCTGCCGATCGCTTCTGTGCAGCCGATGGGCAGTGCCTATGAGCAGATGAATCTGATCGTCTATGACGCGATTATCATGGAACTGATGGATCGCATGGGGGAAAATGCAGAGGAAATGTTTGCACGCCATGCGGATCTTGAGTGATTTGCCGGCGCCGCTGTCTGCGGGCCGGCATGGCAGGCGGATCAGCGATCCGGCAATACGAAATAAGGCCAGCGCAAGGGCGCCGGCCTTTATTTTCGGACGGAATTGTTCGATTATACGGGTTACGCGAAGGCATCCCACAGTTCTTTCTGCTTTTCAAAAAGCATATGCAGGGTATCTTCGACTTCATCTGCCTCGCCGGTCCGTGCAAGCGGAAGCAGGTATTTTTCATAAGCTGCCCGCGTCGGCTCGAGAATCTCCGGCGTGAAATCCGTATAGAAGAAGCTGGCCGATGCCTTGACGGGCTGCGGCCGGATCATCCGCGGGTTCTCCAGAATCCAGGCATAGCAGCCGCTCTCCGGCATCCCGGACATGACGGCATCATGCAGGTGCTTTTTCGTAAAGGGAACGCAGTCTGTGATATCCGCCATGCCGATCGCATAGCCGTAGACGAGGCCTGGAATCGGATAAAATATCTTCGCGGTCTTCGATGCGCAGATAACAAGATCCTTCACCGGCGTCTTGATCCGCCGCGACCGGCATTCCACCGTCTTGGCGCCGACCGCAATCATAGCAGCATAAGGCTGCTGGAAACTGAGGCATTTCATTCCTTTCTTCTCTGTCATTTCTTTTCACTCCATATCTTTATGCTGGCTGAATTCTTCCGGAAAGCGATCGATATAGATCTGCACGCAGCGCAGAAGATCCTGATTTTTATTCAGTGGGCACTTATCATAATCTTCATGTGTGCCATCCGGAGTCCAGCAGCAGACAAATGCCTGATCGATGTCGTCGGGCCTTCCCTTCTCGATGCAGAAATAGATGCCGTTCTCTGTCTTTGTATTATAGAAGACATAGCTGCAATAGCAAAGCGGTTCGTCCTCCGGTTCAGGGAAAATGATCTTCAGCACCAGAATATCATCGGTGATCCGGAAAGGCTCCGTGTCAAAATCCTCCTGTGTGTACGGGTTCTTAGCCTTCTGGTCCTTGAACATGTCATCGATAATGAAAAAGAGCAGCTCTTTTCCCCTGGAAAACTTCCCCATGAACTGGAGCTTTCCGTCATAAAACAGATGCGGCAGCAGTCTGTGCTCGAAAGCATAGCGTATTTTGTGTGTAAGTTTATTTCCTGGCTGTTTCATTATTCCCACCTCCGATTTTCTGCCTTTATTTTACACCCGTTGATGTCCAATTATACGGACTTTTTCATTGAGGGTAAAAAAAGATACAGATACGGATGTATAATATAGTTAGAAAATATAACCGGGGAGGGAAATGCCATGCAATCTGATAACAGAAACCAGCACCAGGTGGTCAGCTGTCCGGGCTGCGGCGCTGACATTGACCTGCAGGATAACGAGGAGGAATTTATTTTGTGCCCGTACTGCGGCTATGTGTTCAGGCGTTCGGAAAGACTGAAGGATAGCGGGCAGGGGAATAACGGCCCGAAGGACACATTTCCGTATGTCAGCTCGGTAACGATATATGCGCTTCTTCTGCTGATCATCAACGGTCTCTTCTGCCTTTACTGTTTTACGGAAGGAAAGATCTATCCCGGGGTGGTCAGTATACTGGTTTGCCTGATGTACCTGTGCTGTCTGATAACAGGCACGGAGGAGGGCATGAAGAAGGATCCGAAAGCGCACATCGTTTACTTTATACTGGGTCTGATTCTGACGGTTCCGATGCTGCGTGCCATCGGGGATTAAGGCGGCAAAGCCCGGGCACTCTGCCAGGACAGGAAAAGGCAATATCGTGCTGCCCGGGATTAAATCAGGGAGGAAAAGGCAATGAAATCGGATAAAGAAAACCAGACGAGGGCGGTCAGCTGTCCGATCTGCGGCGGGGAGATTGATCTGCGGCAGAGCGAGGAGGAGATTGCCGAGTGTCCGTACTGCGGCAATACTTTTGCACGCGCAGATCTGCTGCGGGAGAGCGATGCGGTCAGAACAGAGCGGATTCGCGCGAAGGCTTATCTGGATGCCGAAAAGCGCCGGCAGGAACTGGAAAAGCAGAAGCAGGAACTGGAAAGGCAACGGCTGAAATTTGAGCAGGAGGAAAGCGAGCGTAAAGAACATAACCGGAAAAGCGAAGCTTTCCGGCACAGCCGGCAGAGAAAACTGGCCATCTTTCTGCTGGTTAACACGATTATTTTCGGCTTCTGTGCATTTTACAGTGGTGCGGCGGCTGCCGGACTGCTGGGTATTCTGATCAGCATCCTGTATGTCCTCTGTCTGCTGACAGGCTCGCAGACAATTCGGGAGAAGCATCGCGGAATGCACACGCTTTATTTCGTGCTTGCCCTTGTACTGGCAATTCCCTTCTGGTATGCCTATGATGCAGGCATCAATTCGGCGGATGCGCAGCCGTACAGCTGGGAGGATATCAGTCTGCACAGCCGGATGCCGCAGCCGCCATCAGACAGGGCGGATATCGGCGTGAATACAGACAGTTATCTGAGTATTGATATTTACAATATAACGCAGGAGGAGTGCAGCACCTATATGTCTTCCTGCAAAGAGATGGGCTTTACGAGGGATATGGAGCAGTATGGCAATGACCATCTGAATACCTTTGATGAAGACGGATACCATCTTCTTCTTAATTATTATGAGGATGATAAAAAGATGAGTATCCTGCTGAAGGCACCGGAGAAGATGACGCAGATTGCGTGGCCGCAGAGTGCGCTGGCGCAGACGATTCCGCAGCCGGCATCCCTGCAGGGCAGCATTCAGGAGGACAGGTCGGATTACTTAGCTGTCCATATCGGCGATACTTCAAAAGATGATTTTAATGATTATATTGATGCCTGTTCCCAGGCAGGCTACAGCGTAGATTATAATCGATCGGATAAATATTACACTGCTTATAATGAAGATGGACATTATCTCAGCATCAAGTACATGGGGGCCGATGTCATGAGTGTTGAACTTTCTGAAAAGCATGACGATGGCTGATCGCGTCCTTTCCGTCTGGCACAGATTGTACTTTCTGTGATACAATAAGTAAAGAACAGTAAACGGGAGGAAAACTGTATGGAAAGGTATGCAGTTGGCGCAGACATCGGCGGAACGGCTGTCAAGCTGGGACTTTTCAGCGAAGAGGGCGGCCTTCTGGACAGATGGGAGACGAAGACGCGCCAGGAAGATAGCGGTGCGCATATTCTGGAAGATACGGCGGAGTCGATCCGGCGGCAGCTGGAGAGGCACGGCGTGCAGCTGCAGGCGCTGCGGGGCGTCGGCGTCGGTGTTCCCGGTGCGGTGATGCAGAGCAGTATCGTAAATCGCTGCGTCAATCTCGGCTGGGGCGTGAAGAATGTGGCGCAGGAGCTTTCGGCGCTGCTGGATGGCATTCCCGTTACGGTCGGCAACGATGCCAATGTGGCGGCACTCGGCGAGATGTGGAAAGGCGGCGGTCAGGGCTGCGATAATATGGTGATGATCACGCTGGGCACCGGCGTCGGCGGCGGCATTATCGTCGGCGGACGGATTCTGCCGGGGCGGTTCGGCGCAGCCGGGGAGATCGGCCACATGTGCATGAATCCGGATGAGAAAGCCGTCTGCGGATGCGGGAAAAACGGCCATCTGGAGCAGTATGCATCGGCGACCGGCATCACACGCATGGCGGCGCTTTATCTGGAAGAACATCCGCAGCAGCAGACCTGCCTGCGCGCGCTGGCGCAGCCGACGGCGAAAGATATTTTCGACGCGGCGCGCGGCGAGGACCCTGCCGGCCTGCAGCTGGCGGAGCAGCTGGGCGATATGCTGGGCCGGGCGATGGCGGCGGTTTCCTGTGTGATCGACCCGGATCTCTTTGTCCTCGGCGGCGGTGTCTCCAGGGCTGGACAGATCCTGCTGGATATCGTCGGCAGATACTACCGGCACTATGCGTTTCATGCCTCGGAAGAGACGCCGATTGTGCTTGCGCAGCTGGGCAACGATGCCGGCATCTATGGTGCTGTCAGACAGATTCTGCAGTAAAAGCAGACACAGAGTGAAAAGGAGAAAGATATGTTTAAGAATGTTACCATTATCGGCGGCGGTGTCCTGGGTTCTCAGATCGGCCTGATGTGTGCCTATACAGGGCATAAAACCACTTTCTGGCTCCGCATGGAGTCATCGATCGGCCGCACGAAACCGAAGCTGCAAAGGTACAGCAGCCTGATGCTGCAGGACCTTGCCGCGGCGAAGAAGCTGATCGGCAATCCGATGGGCGCTTATCTTTATCCGCGCGGCCTGATCCGGGCAGAGGAATGGGCCGGCATCACGCCGGAGAAGATCGACAGCCTCTATGAGGCGGGCGAGAAGAACCTGAAGGAAAATATTTCAATCACGCTTGATATGAAGGAAGCACTGCAGGATGCGGATATCGTGATCGAGTCCATGTCCGAGGATGTGCAGCAGAAAACGGATATTTTTCAGAAGATGAAGGATCTCCTTCCGGAGAAGACAATTTTATGCACGAATTCCTCGACGCTCCTGCCGAGCATGTTCGCACAGGCAACCGGGCGGCCGGAGAAATTCCTGGCGCTGCATTTTGCCAATGATATCTGGAAACACAACACGGCGGAAGTCATGGGGCATGCCGGTACGGACCCGGAGGTCTTCAAACAGGTACTTGCCTTTGCGCAGGACATCAATATGATTCCGCTGCCGGTGTTAAAGGAGCAGCCGGGCTATATTCTGAATTCGATGCTGGTGCCGTTCTTGATTTCCGCACAGAAGCTGTGGGCAGGCGGTGTCTCTGATCCGAAGACCATCGATCTGACATGGAAGCTGGGGACCGGTGCACCGATGGGACCGTTCGAGATCCTCGATACTATCGGCCTGGAGACCGCGTACAATATCGGTATCATGAATCCGGAGGCCAAGGACCCGTCGTCTTTGCAGTCGAAGATCAACGCGATGCTGAAGGAGAAGATTGACAGGGGCGAGACCGGTATCAACAGCGGAAAGGGATTTTACGATTATAAAAAGTAATAAGACATGAAAAATCAGGCAGGAAATCCTGCCTGATTTTTCTGTTTAAGCGGACTGCGCTTTTTTATTTCAGCGTTACCTGCATGACGACCGGTTCGTGGTCGCTGCAGACAAATTTATTTCAGTGTTACCTGCATGACGACCGGTTCGTGGTCGCTGCAGACAAATTCCAGATCCTGCGTGGAAACCGAATCCACCTGTACGTTGGAGGAGACGATGAATCCGTCGATCATGTAGTACTGGAAATTATCGTGATCGGCACCGGCGTATGCCTGATCGAGCGAGCGGCAGGTAGGATGGGTATTGTCCATGACAAACTGCCATTCGTCGGAGAAGGCGCTCTCGTCGAGCTCGCCGCAGTGCCAGCGGCCTTCGTATTCCGGGTACATGCTGTCGTCGGTGCCCGAGAAAGTCTGGTTGAAATCGCCGCCGGCGATGACATAATTGCCCTTATCTGCCTCTTCCTGCAGAACCTGCCGGAGCATCTCTGTCTGCGCCGCTTTGCCCTCGCCGCTGTCGTAGGCTTCCAGGTGCAGATTGACGCTCACGAGCTCCTTGCCCGTATCCTGTCCGTTTTCATCGAGTACCGGCGTGCGGTTTACGAGCAGACAGCGCTTGAGGTTGCCGAGACGCACCGGCCATTTGAACGGGCACGGCAGCTGAATCCGGCTTGCGTCCTCAAGGGTGCGGCTGGATGCGGTCATGATGCCGGCGTTGACCTCGCCGATCGGCGGGATCGGGTACGGAATGAATTTTACCTTATAGTTATAGGCAAAATCCCAGTTGGCAGCGCCTTCAGACAGAATCTGCGATTCATCGATATGGCTGGACCGGGATGCGTCGGTGTCGACCTCCTGCATGAAAAGATAATCGGGATCCATTGCCTCGATCTCTGATTGGATGCCGTCGAGATTGGACTGTACACGCGCCTTGTCGGCGGTTTTGACGGAATGGCCGCCGTCCATGAAAAAGTCCGCGTTGTCGCCGAGGGCGCCGTAGCCGACGTTCCAAGTCATGTAGGTCAGGCTGCTGCCTTCGCGCACGTCTTCCGGTGCGGCCCCGTCTGCGGTCTGCACCGAAATTTCCTCACTGTCTGCCGGCTTGTATTCTGTCACGGTCAGCCAGATCAGCAGGGCGGCGAAAATGATGACGCAGATCAGAAGAATGATCAGAATTATGCGGAGAATGCGCCGCCAGAGCGGCTTTGCCGCTTTTTCTTTCGAATCGGAATGCATAATAACTCCCTCCCATAAGTAAACTCCGTGTTAAGCGCACGTTAATTTATTATATTTTACCATGCGGTTTTTGTTCGGTAAAGAAATATGCGCGGCCGGTTGTCCGGGCCGGCGGCGCGGCGGTATACTGGAAAGAAAGGCGGTGAGGATATGGATAAGGAAATCACAGACAAGCTGCAGGCGAAGGCGGCAGCGCTGTTCGGCGGCGCCGGGCAGCGGCTGTTTTTTGCACCGGGGCGCGTGAACCTGATCGGTGAGCACATAGATTATAACGGCGGGCATGTGCTGCCCTGTGCGCTGACGCTGGGCACCTACGGCGCCGCGAAGCGGCGGCAGGACCGGCGGCTGCGTTTTTATTCGATGAATATGCCGGAAGCGGGCGTCATCGAGACCGATCTTGACAGCCTCGAAAGCAGGCCGGTGCATGGCTGGGCCGCGTATCCGGCCGGCGCCGTGTGGGCATTCATGCAGCATGGATTTGTGCCGGAGACCGGCTTTGACCTGGCGGTTTACGGTACGGTGCCGGATAAATCCGGCCTTTCCTCGAGCGCTTCGCTGGAAGTGCTGACGGGAACGGTGCTTTGTCATCTTTTTGGCTTTGACTGCGGACCGGCGGCAGCCGCGCGGCTCGGACAGGAGGCGGAAAACCGCTATGTCGGCGTGCAGTGCGGCATCATGGACCAGTTTGCCAGTGCGATGGGGAAAAAGGATCAGGCCATCCTGCTCGACTGTGCATCACTGGCGTATCGCTATGTGCCGGTCAGGCTCGGCGATGCGCAGCTGGTGATTGTCAATTCCAACAAGCCGCATGAGCTTTCGGATTCGGCTTACAATGACCGGCGGCGGGAGTGCGAGCGCGCGCTTGCCGACCTTAAGAAGCATTGCAGCATCGATGCGCTTTGCCAGCTGACGCCGGAAGAATTTCAGAAGGCGGCCGATGTGATAGAAGACCCGATCTGCCGGCGGCGGGCGGAGCATGCCGTCTTCGAGGAGGCGCGCACACTTGCGGCGGCCGCGGCGCTGGAGAGCGGGGATATCCGGAAATTCGGGCAGCTGATGGCAGAATCGCATATTTCTCTGCGGGATCAGTACGAAGTTTCCTGCCGGGAACTTGACATTTTGGTGGAAGAAGCGTTAAGTATACGTAGTACAGTTGGTGCCCGCATGACCGGCGGCGGTTTCGGCGGCTGCACCGTGAATATTGTACAGAAGGATGCCGTACCGTATTTTACCGAGACGGTCGGACGGCATTATCACGAGCGGACCGGCCTGCGCGCCGCATTTTATATCGCCGGGATCGGTGAGGGCGCCCGTGAAATCGTATGAAAGGGAGATAACATTATGCAGATTCTTGTAACGGGCGGTGCAGGCTATATCGGCAGTCATACCTGCGTCGAGCTTCTTGATGCAGGCTATGATGTGGTCATTTATGATAATCTGTATAATTCGAATAAAAAGGCTGTTGACCGGATCGAAAGCATTACTGGTAAAAAAGTAAAGTTCTACCAGGATGATATGCTGGACAAGGATGCGCTTGAGAAGGTATTTCAAGAAAATAAGATCGATGCCGTCATTCATTTTGCCGGCCTCAAGGCAGTCGGCGAGTCCACCCGCATGCCGATTGAATACTATACCAATAACCTGGATTCCACGCTGGTGCTCTGCGATGTGATGCGCAGACATGGATGCAGGAAGTTCGTCTTTTCCTCATCGGCGACGGTTTACGGCGATCCGGCCTTTGTTCCGATCACGGAGGAATGTCCGCTCGGCGAGACCACGAATCCGTACGGCGCGTCCAAGTCCATGCAGGAGCGCATTCTGACCGATATCTGGCGCGCGGATAACGAGTGGAATATCATGCTGCTTCGCTATTTCAATCCGATCGGTGCGCATGAGAGCGGGCAAGCTCGAGAAGATCCATGTATTCGGCAATGACTATCCGACACCGGATGGCACCGGCGTACGTGACTATATTCATGTTGTCGATCTGGCAAAGGGCCATGTGGCAGCGATCCGCGGCATGGAGAAGCTGAGCGGTGTGAATATTTTCAATCTCGGCACCGGCATCGGCTACAGCGTGCTGGATATTGTCCATGCCTTTGAGAAGGCATGCGGCCGTGAACTGCCGTACGTGATCGACCCGAGACGGCCTGGCGATATTGCACAGTGCTATTCCGATCCGTCCAAGGCAGAGAAGGTGCTCGGCTGGAAGGCAGAGAAGAACCTCGATGATATGTGCGCGGATTCATGGAGATGGCAGAAGATGAATCCGAACGGATATGAAGAAAACTGAGAATTTGTCTGTTCCCCGTAAAGGGAGCAGACATTTTTTTGCCATTTTTTAAGTATACAGACAAAACTATGAGAAAAATGTCTTTTTTCAGTTGTTAAATACATATAAAATGGTAAAATAAATATATAGTTAATTCGGCTGTGCAGTAGTCAACAAATATTGGACACGAAATTAATTTTTTTAGTCGCTTAAAACGGATAGCTATACAATTCGGGCAACACTTCTAACATCCCTTCA
>OMWM01000026.1 GCA_900314775.1 uncultured Eubacteriales bacterium
CTGAATACTACCAGTCTCTGCATGTAAACTGTTGAAAGCGCCGTGTACCGAACGGTACGCACGGTGCTGTGAGAGGACGGGGGCTAATCACCCCCTCCTCGTATTATAATGTCATAGCCTTTTCTTTACCTTTTCTACAGGTTAGGCTATGCTGTTGAAGATGCTGTGGATTGGTTACATTCCTCCTACCGCGTGACGGTTTCGAGTAGGCTCCAACCACAGCCTCTTTGTCTCAGTGTTGATCAGTTAGATACCGCATGACGGTTTATGTAGAACGAGGTTACATCCGGCAGAGAGTCCTGTGGATCATCAGCAGCATCAATACACTTTAAGGAGGATCTTGATTATGATCTACGTTGGTATCGATGTCGCCAAGGACAAGCATGACTGCTGTATCCTTGGCTCTGACGGGGAGATCTTGTTCTCTCCATTCACCTTTCAGAACACATTACAAGGATTTGACGAGCTTTATGAGAAGATCTGGTCACTCACTTCAGACCTGACAGAAATAAAAGTAGGCCTTGAGGCTACCGGTCACTATCATCTCAACCTTCTGCGCTCGCTCCTTGATAATGGCCTGCCCAGCTTTGTTATCAACCCGTTACATACAAATCTTTACAGAAAAGGTCAAAGCCTTAGAAAGACGAAAACGGATAGAGTCGACGCTACTTCGATTGCTATGATGCTGCTTACCGATAGGACACTCAAGCCCTACTCGGACACATCATACCATAATGAAGAGTTAAAGTCACTTACCAGATACCGTTTTGATAAGGTTCAGGAACGCGCTAAGTTGAAGACTTCCGTCTCCAGACTGGTCTCCATCCTCTTTCCGGAACTGGAAAAACTGGTTCCCTCTCTTCATATGTCTTCTGTCTATGCGCTGCTTTCCGAGTTCCCTGGCGCTTCTTTTGTTGCCTCTGCTCATCTGACCCACCTGAAGCACCTTCTTTATGATGCCTCTAAGGGCCGCTACGGAAGAGATATGGCGCTCTCTATCCGCGATGCCGCAAGCTCATCTATCGGCTCTGTCATCCCCGCTAAATCGCTGGAACTCAAGCATACGATCCATCTCATTGAAGTCCTGACCGCAGAGATCGATGAGATCGAAAAAGCTATCAATGCCATCATGGATACGATCGATTCCCCCATCACCACGATACCTGGAATCAAGAACCGGATGGGCGCCATGATCCTTGCAGAGATCGGTGATTTCTCCCGTTTTGATAACCCTGATCAGATCTTAGCTTATGCAGGGCTTTCACCAACCACCTATCAATCCGGCCAGTTGACATCCTCCTACGCCCACATGGAGAAGCGTGGGTCCCGATACTTGCGGTATGCGCTATTCAATGCGGCCCAGTACGTCTGTATCTGGGATCCGACTTTCAAGGCCTATCTGGCCAAAAAGCGAGGCGAAGGAAAACATTACTTTGTTGCAATTTCTCACGCCTGTAAGAAGCTTGTTCGAGTGATCTACCGGATGCAACTGACCGGCGAGCCTTATCGAACCGCCTAAGCTTTTTTCTTAACTTTTTCTACATGAGCACCCTGACGGATGCTCTGTTTGTCATGCAGTTTTCAAGGTGCTTTCCACCCGAACGAATTTCTTCAATTCAGGATTGACTTTTAATAGTTAGTCTACTCGATTGTTAGTCTACTCGATTTACATGTATTGTTCGTTGAGACGCCGTATTTCATCCTGCACCTGCTGTACGACCTTCTCCGGCCCCGTGATGCGGACGCCGTCTCCGAGGGCGAGCACCCAGGCGAGAAACTGCCGGCTCACGAAGACTCTGACGTGCGCGATGAAATGATCGGGCCCGTCCGGTATCAGGATGAGATCGCGTCCGAAACGGTCAATCAGCGGGGCTGCCATATCATTGCGTCCTCTGATCGAGACGACGGATTCCTCACCGCCGTACATGCCGAACAGGCTCTTGGAATAGCGGGCCATATCGAAGCGGCTGAATTCCTCCCGGCCTTCGCGCGGCAGGTCAGTGATGGAAAGGCCGAGCATCTTGTCGACACGGTAATGCCGGATCTGCCCGGCGGCGTCGTCGTAGGCGACCATATAATAGTATTCGTCGTCCCACATCAGGCCCCACGGGCTGACGCAGTAGAGCGCACCGTCATGGCGCAGCACAGGCTCCTTCCGGACATTCCACTGAAAATAGTGAAAGGAGATCTGCCTGCCGCTGCTGATCGCCTCATTGATGGTATCGACGTTGTAGTAAATCTTCTCATTATCGGTCTTGACACGGCCGGCGATAAAAACCTGATGCTGCAGCTGGCCGGCCTGATAGCGGCTTGTCAGTTTCTCCAGCTTGCTGATCAGCGTCCGGGACTTCCTGTCGGTGATGAATTTGGCCGCCTGTACAGAGTCCACGAGGAGCTTCAGCTCGGCCAGCTCGAAGAGGCGGCTGCCCAGATGATAATAAGTGTGGCGGCCCGACTTCTCGCTGATGATATCGAGACCGAAATGCTTCAGCTCCGCAAAGTCACTGTACAGCGTCTTGCGTTCCGCGGAAATATCATATTCCTTGAGCTTCTGGATGATTTCCGGCATCGTCAGGGCATGCTCGTCATCCGTGTATTCCATGAAAATTTTCGCCAGATAAAATAGTTTCAGTTTCTGATTTGCACTCATTGCCACCGGATCCTTTGTTTATTTTCTTACCGTTATCATATCATGAATCAGCGGCCGTGTGTATTTTCCGCGTCAATTTCCTTTATTATATGAAAAAACAGAAAATATACGGCAGTTTGCTGTTAATACGGGACGCGATCCGGCACTGACCGCCTGTCAGACATATGTATTTTTGCAGAAGCAATTTACATGGGATTAAAATTGCAAAAAGCAGAACGCCGCGCCGGGAAAACAGGGAAAATACGGGCCTGCGCGCGATGCGCCGCAGGACAGGATGTTAACCGCATGTAAATATTATCAGGAACAGTTACGGAATACATAAGGCTGTTTTCAATAAAAAATTGTTTTGCATAACAGTATGTTAACAGATGCATGCTTTCAGAGTTTACATGGCAGACATTAAACTCATTCTAGGAAGGCAGAAAAAAATAAAAAAACAGTATGAGGCTTTCCAATAGGAGGAAAATAATATGAAGAATTCAAAGTTCGCAGTTGTACTTGCCGGCGTTTTAGGCGCAGCAATGGTAATGACCGGCTGTGGTTCATCCTCATCCAGCTCATCAGCTAGCAGCTCATCAGCTGAGACAGAGGCAGCCAGCAGCTCTTCATCTTCATCCGCATCATCCGATCTCAGCGGAACAGTCGGAACAGATGGTTCTACTTCCATGGAGAAAGTTATCCAGCTTCTCAGCGAGCAGTTCCAGAATGACAATCCCGGCGTAACGGTTACATACAATCCGACCGGTTCCAGCTCAGGTATCACCGCAGTCAAGGAAGGCAGCACCGATATCGGTCTTGCAAGCCGTGACCTCAAGGATGATGAGAAGGAAGGCCTTACACAGACCACAATCGCACTGGATGGTATCGCAGTTATCGTAAATCCGGAGAACGGTGTTGAGGATCTTTCCCTTGAACAGATCAAGCAGATCTACACCGGCGAAATCACCAACTGGTCTGAGGTAGGCGGCAATGACGGTGAGATCGTCTGCATCGGCCGTGAGGCAGGATCAGGTACAAGAGATGGCTTCGAGTCCATCACAGACACCAAGGATGCCTGCAAGCTTTCTCAGGAACTGACATCTACCGGTGATGTTATCCAGACTGTAGCCGGCAACCCGAATGCAATCGGCTATGCTTCACTGGCATCCCTGAATGACACAATCAAGGCTGTCACCGTTGAGGGCGTAGAATGTACTGAAGATACCGTACTTGATGGTTCTTACAAGATCCAGAGAAACTTCAACGTCATCACCAACGATTCCAAGGAACTCAGCCCTGCAGCACAGGCATTCTTCGACTACATCACAAGCGCTGACGCAGCTGACCTGATTTCCAAGGCTGGTGCCGTACCGGTAAATAAATAATCTGTCAATCAGCAGAAAACGCGGTCTGATGCTTCGGCATCAGACACGCACCATATGTTTCATTTGAATATCCGGTTTCACTGCATGCCGCGGCATGTGTGGAGCCGGATATTAATAAGAAAAAACGCAGTGTAATTGGAGCAGAGAAAGAATGGAAGAAGTTAAAAAAATAGGACACACTGGTGAGAAAGTCGCACACGGCATTTTCTTTGTCTGCGGCATGGTAGCCATTGCCTTTGTACTGTTCATTACCGTATTCCTGGTAATATCCGGTGTCCCGGCGATCGGCAAGATCGGTATTACGGATTTCCTTTTCGGAACAGTCTGGGCATCAACGGCAGCTGAGCCTAAGTTCGGAATCCTGCCGTTTATTCTGACATCTGTCTACGGTACTTTCGGGGCAATCCTGATTGCCGTACCGATCGGACTTTTATGCGCGATCTACCTTTCCAAGTTTGCCGGAAACAAGGCGGCAGCCATGATCCGGTCAGCAGTTGAACTGCTTGCCGGCATTCCTTCCGTAGTCTACGGTCTTGTCGGCATGATCGTCGTTGTCCCATGGGTCAGAGAGACATTCAACCTGCCTGATGGTGCAAACCTGTTTTCAGCCATCATCGTACTGTCCGTCATGGTACTGCCGAACGTAATCAGCGTATCGGAGACATCCCTTGATGCTGTACCGAAGGAATATGAGGAAGCAAGCCTTGCACTGGGCGCCAATTATACGGAAACGGTTTTCAAGGTTTCCGTTCATGCGGCACGAAGCGGTATCGCATCCGCCGTTGTACTCGGTGTCGGCCGTGCAATCGGCGAGGCGATGGCTGTTATGATGGTAGCCGGCAACGTTGCCAATATGCCGTCGCTGTTCACATCCGTACGATTCCTGACAACCGCAGTCGTAAGTGAGATGTCTTATGCATCAGGTCTTCAGAGAGAGGCACTGTTCTCGATCGCCCTGGTACTGTTCATATTCATCATCATCATTACGCTGCTTCTGAACTTTGTATTTAAGAAGAAGGGAGATGTCGCATAAATGGAAAAACAGGAAGCAGTCAAGAGTAAAAAAGCCGTTTCCGCAGCGGCATCTGGTACAAAGAAAATGACAATGGAAACGGATATTCACAAAATTTCCGCTTCCAGGCGTGCCGTGAGCGGTATCTGGAAGGGCCTCATGATCGCCTCTTTCGTCCTGATCATGGCGCTGCTGATATTCCTCATCGGCTATATCTGCTACCGCGGTCTTCCGAATATCACCTGGCAGCTGGTTTCATCGGAACCAAGCCTTCTGACGGAGACGGATGGTATCCTGCCGAATATTCTCAATACAATTTATATTGTTATCATGACACTGGTCATCGTGCTCCCGCTCGGTGTGGGCACCGCGATTTACCTGAATGAGTACGCGACCAACGCAAAGCTGGTAGCAATCATCGAACTGGCAACAGAAACACTGGCCGGTATTCCGTCCATCATCTACGGTCTCGCCGGCATGCTGATTTTCGTTCAGTTCTTCTCACTGGGCACCAGCCTTCTGGCAGGTTCCCTCACCCTTGTTATCATGACACTGCCGACGATCATCAGAACGACGCAGGAGAGCCTGAAGACGGTACCGGACAGCTACCGCGAAGGCAGCCTGGCACTCGGTAGCGGCAAATGGCATATGATCCGCACCGTTGTCCTTCCGTCCTCTATTGATGGTATTGTGACAGGATGTATTCTTGCGATCGGACGTGTTGTCGGCGAATCTGCAGCACTGCTGTTCACAGCCGGCATGGCCAACAAGATCATGAACTTCGGACAGGCACTTACCCCTGGCAACGCAGGTTCGACACTCACGGTTGCTCTTTACATGTACGCAAAAGAGCGAGGCGAGTTCGATATCGCATTTGCGATTGCAGCAATTCTGCTTATTCTGACATTGATCATTAACTTTTCGGCAAAAATTGTAGCGAATAAGCTCAAAGTGAAGAAATAATTTTCAGGAAAGAGGAAATATATGGCTTCTATTATCGAGGTAAAACATCTGAATCTCTGGTACGGCGACCACCAGGCGCTCAAAGATATCAACATTGACATTCCGGAGCATAAAATCACAGCACTGATCGGACCGTCCGGCTGCGGCAAGTCAACATTCATGAAGACGCTCAACAGGATGAACGATCTTGTAAAGAACTGCCGGATTGAGGGCGATGTCCGTCTGAACGGACATGATATTTACAAGGACATGGATGTCAACGTTCTCCGTAAACATGTCGGCATGGTTTTCCAGAAGGCAAATCCGTTCCCGATGTCCATTTACGATAATATCGCATACGGACCGAGAATTCACGGCATCCGCAATAAGGCACAGCTGGATGAGATCGTCGAGCGCTCACTGAAGCAGGCAGCCCTGTGGGATGAGTGCAAAGACAGATTAAAACAGAACGCGCTGGGTATGTCCGGCGGTCAGCAGCAGAGACTCTGCATTGCCAGAGCCGTCGCCGTAGAACCGACCGTCCTTCTGATGGATGAGTCGACATCCGCTCTGGACCCGATCTCCACAGCGAAGATCGAGGAACTCTGCACAGAGCTCAAGGAAAACTACACGATCGTGATGGTTACCCATAACATGCAGCAGGCAAACCGTATTTCGGATGTCACCGCATTCTTCCTGCTCGGCGAGCTGATTGAAGTCGGTGAGACGAAGGATGTCTTCCTGAATCCGAAGAATCCGAAGACCGAAGAGTACATCTCCGGCAGATTCGGCTGATAAAAGGAGAAGCAAATGGCCGTACGAAAAGAATATGACGAAGAATTGCAGAAAATCTATGGCAATGTCCGCCTGATGGGTATGGAGATCATTCAGGCACTGGATACGATGATTTACGCTTTTCCGAGACTGGATGTCGATTCCGCCAACAGAATCATTGCCAACGATGTCAAGATCGATCAGATGGAATCGGAAATCGAGGAAGCGTGCATTGCCATTGTCGTCAAGCAGCAGCCGGTCGCCTCTGACTGGCGCAGACTGGCTTCTTATATGAGGATGATTTCCGATATGGAGCGTATGTCGGATAACTGCAGCGACATCTCGCTGTTTATAAAAAAGCTGGCGGATATGCCGCGTGTGCCGATTCCGGAAGAATTTCAGAAAATGGCGGAGACCATGCGCGATATGGTAACGCGTACGATCCACAGCTTCCTCACATCGGACGTTGAGCTCGCGGAGATGACGATCGAGAAAGACGATATCGTGGACCGTGACTGCGATATCATCATGGCCAAAATCGCCGAGCTGATCAAAAAGGAACCGGATAAGGTAGAGCAGTACCTTTATTATTTCCTGGCTGCCAAATACATGGAGAGAATTGCCGATCATGCGGCGAGCATCGCGGCATGGATCAAGTTCATCGTCAATGGCAAATTCGGCATGAAGTACACTGATCGCTATCGCAATGAGGCGGAGAAGATCAAAGCCGAGACAAAAGAGAAATAACCGATAGCACAGCGCAGTAAAAAAAAGCATTTTCCATTTCCCGCCCTGTCATGCAGGGAACCGGGAAGCGGAAAATGCTTTTTTTATACGAAAACGAACTGGACGAGAAGCATGTAGCACAGCGTCCCGCCGGCAATCGACAGGAGCATCTGGTGGAAGCGGAAATGCAGTCCGGCCGTCACGCCGATGGCGATCAGTTCCGGTATGCCGTGGCTGCCGCTCACAAAAGAGACATCCTTCAGGCAGTAGATCACGAGCATGCCGAAAATAGCAGCCGGCAGAACCTTGCCAAGATACTCGATATATTTCGGCGTCGTCCTGTCCGAGGAGAACAGGATAAACGGGAGATAGCGTGTCAGCATCGTGCCGATCACGCAGACGCCGATCGTGATGATCTGCTGTGTGACGGTCATTGCACCTTACCTCCTCTCTCCAGCGGCTGCCGCAGGAGCGTCAGGCCGCACAGGATGGCGATCATCGTCGGAATCATGAAATCATCGGCGGAGAAGAACAGGCGGCATGCAGCGGCGGCAGCGAGGCCGACCAGCGAAGCCGTATGATTGTCTTCCTTCTCCCAGTTGCTCAGGAAAATGACAACGAACATGGCGGCCATGACGAACCCGAGCCCTTCTGTGTTGAAGCTGATAAAAGAGCCGAATATGCCGCCAAGTGTCGATCCGGCGACCCAGTAGATCTGGTTCAGGAGCGTCACGAAAAACATGAACCACCCCTTATCCACCCCTTCCGGGATCTCCGCGGTGTAGTTGATCGAAAAGGTTTCATCGCACAGTCCGAAGATCAGGTAGTATTTCTTCCAGCCGGTATCCTTGAATCTGTCCAGCATCGAGATGCCGTAAAAAAGATGGCGTGCCTGAATCATCAGTGTCATGAGAAACGCCTGCAGCGGTGCAAACGGCGCCAGAAGCATGGATACAATGACGAATTCCAGTGAACCGCCGTAGACCAGCAGGGCCGTCAGCATCGGATAGACAAAAGAAAATCCGGAGACATTCATATAGATGCCGTAGGCGATGCCCAGAAACAGAAATCCCGCCATGATCGGAATGGTGTGGGGAAATGCCGCCTTCAGCGCTGTCAGCCGGACAGAAGATCTGGCCGGCACAGTATTTTCCGTATTCTCCATAGGCTGCCTCCTAACGTAAAAACATCAGATTTTAAATTATCATATTGCAGGCAGCGCTGTCAATAAGCACCTTCTGCCGCCGTTTCCGGCTTTCTGCCGGTGTAGAGCTGGCAGTAGCGGCCTTTCTGCGCGAGGAGTTCTTCGTGATTGCCCCGCTCGATGATACGGCCGTTTTCCATAACCAGGATCAGGTCGCTGTTGCGGATCGTGGAGAGACGGTGCGCGATCACAAATGTGGTTCTGCCCTGCATCAGCTTGTCCATGCCGCTCTGTACGATCTTTTCGGTACGGGTATCGATGGAGGAGGTCGCCTCATCGAGAATCAGCACCGGCGGGTCGGCGATCGCCGCACGGGCGATGGCAAGGAGCTGGCGCTGGCCCTGGGAGAGGTTTGCGCCGTTTCCATGCAGCACGGTCTGGTAGCCGTCCGGGAGACGGCGGATGAAGCCGTCGGCGTTGGCCAGTTTTGCCGCCGCCTCCACCTCTTCATCGGTGGCATTCAGTTTGCCGAAGCGGATGTTATCGGCGACGGTGCCGGTGAACAGATTGGTCTCCTGCAGGACAATGCCGAGGGACCGGCGCAGGTCCGCCTTTTTGATCTTGTTGATGTTGATATTGTCATAGCGGATTTTACCGCTCTGGATATCGTAGAAACGATTGATCAGGTTGGTGATCGTCGTCTTGCCGGCGCCGGTCGAACCGACGAGGGCGACTTTCTGGCCCGGCAGGGCATGCAGGTTGATGTCATGCAGCACGATTTTGTCATCGGTGTAGCCGAAATCGACGTGCTCGAACGTGACATCGCCTTCCAGCGGCACATAGGTCGTCGTGCCGTCTGCCTTGTGGTAATGTTTCCATGCCCAGTGTCCGGTATGTTCTTCGGACTCCTCGAGACCGCACACGATTCTGCCCCGGAGATTTTCATTCAGTTCGGAACCGTCTTCCGGCGTGTCATCGGACCGGACACCGGCACCGCTATCGACGTTGACGAGCGTGACATAGCCGTTATCCTGCTCCGGCTCGGCATCGAGGAGATTGAAGATTCGCTCCGCACCGGCCAGTGCCGAGACAATGGCATTGATCTGCATCGAAACCTGGTTGATCGGCATGCTGAAGTTCTTGTTGAAGGTCAGGAAAGAGGCCAGTGCACCTACGGTAAAGCCGGCGTACTGATTCAGCGCAATGATGCCGCCCATGATTGCGCACAGAACATAGCTGACATTGCCGAGCTGTGCGTTGATCGGGCCGAGAATGTTGGCAAAGGCGTTGGCCTTGTAGGATGCCTGGTAGAGCTCCTCGTTGAGCTGATCAAATTTTTCTTTGGTTTCATTTTCATGATTGAAGACCTTGACTACCTTTTCACCGGTCATCGTCTCTTCGATAAAACCGTCGAGCTGTCCGAGCTTTTTCTGCTGCAGCACGAAGTTTTTGCCGGACACCTTTGTGGCCTGTCCCGAGCAGAAGAGCATCAGCGCTACCATGCCGAGAGACAGAAGGGTCAGCGGCACGCTGAGCATGAGCATCGAGATCAGGATCGAGACAATCGTGATCGAGCTGTTGAGCATCATCGGCAGAGACTGGCTGATCATCTGCCGCAGCGTATCGATATCGTTTGTGTAGATCGACATGATGTCGCCGTGCGCGTGGGTATCAAAATACCGGATCGGCAGCGATTCCATGTGTTCGAATACCTCTATACGAAGCTTTTTCATCGTTCCCTGTGTGACATAGGTCATCAGTACGGCCTGCAGAAGCGATGAGACGACACCGATGGCGTAGAAGATGGCTACGTTGCCGATGGCGTGCAGGAGCGGACCGTAATCGACGGTTTCACCTGCTTTGGCCGCCTCGCTGAGCGGTGTGATATAGCTGTCAATGAGCGTACGGGTGAAAAGCGTTCCCTGCACGCTGGCCAGTACGGTAATGACGATGCATGCTGCGACAATAATCAGCTGCGGGAGATAGGAGCCGGATACGTAGCGGAAGATGCGCCTGAACAGCTTTCCCGGGTTTTTGACCTTCTGCCGCGGCATACTGCGCCGCTGTCCTCTTGTCTGATGTACACGTGGCTGTGCCATTTTCGCTCACCTCCTCAGTCCTTCGAATCGAAATCGGCTTCTGCATTGCTGCCGACCTGCGATTCGAAGATTTCACGGTAAATGTCATTGCTTTTCAGCAGATTTTCATGGGTATCAAACCCGTCGATCATGCCGTTTTCCAGCACGATAATCCGGTCGCAGTCCTGCACGGAGGAAATTCTCTGTGCAATGATAAATTTTGTGGTCGCCGGAAGATCCTCGCGGAAGGCGCGCCGGATTCTGGCATCGGTCGCCGTATCGCAGGCACTGGTCGAGTCGTCGAGAATCAGGATTTTCGGTTTCTTGAGCAGGGCGCGCGCGATGCACAGGCGCTGCTTCTGCCCGCCGGATACGTTGGTGCCGCCCTGTTCAATCCAGGTGTTGTAGCCATCCGGCATCTTTTCTATGAATTCGTCGGCACAGGCGAGGCGGCAGGCCTTTCGGCATTCCTCGTCTGTGGCGTTCTTATCGCCCCAGCGCAGGTTGTCGTAGATGGTGCCGGAAAACAGTACGTTTTTCTGCAGAACGACGGATACAGCGTCTCTGAGCACCGTCAGATCGTATTCCCGCACGTCGCGGCCGCCGACAGCAATACTGCCTTCGGTCACATCGTACAGACGGCTGATCAGGTTGACCAGAGAGGATTTGGCGGAACCGGTTGCACCGATAATGCCGATGGATTCGCCGGATGACACGTCGAAGCTGATATCGCGCAGAACCGGCTCGGCGGAGCCTTTATTATAGGAAAAATAAACATGATCAAAGCGTACGCTGCCGTCTTCAACCTTCATGACCGGATTTTCCGGGTTGACGAGGTCAGGCTTTTCCTCGATGACCTCTGCGATACGTCTGGCGCTGGCGGAGGACATGGAAATCATGATGAATACCATCGAGAGCATAAGCAGGCTCATGAGGATATTCATGCAATAGGTCAGCAGGCTCATCAGCGTACCCGTCGTGAGAGATCCGCTGACAATCATGTGGGCACCGACCCAGCTGATGATCAGGATGACCGTGTAGACGGTGCCGTACATGATCGGCATGTTGCCGGCCAGCTTCAGCTCGGCTTTGACAAACATCAGATAGATGTTGTTGGCCGCCTTCTGAAAACGGCTGATCTCCTGGTCTTCACGGACATACGCCTTGACGGCGCGGATGGCAGTGACATTTTCCTGTACGCTTTCATTCAGGGCATCGTATCGCTCGAAAACCTTTTTGAAATAGCGGTTTGCGCTGCCGAGCATGAAATAGAGGACGATGCCGAGCAGTACGACGGCGATCAGATAGATGCCTGCGATGCGCGGACTCAGCAGGAAACTCATGATCATCGCGATGATCATCGTCATCGGCGCACGGACGGCCATGCGCAGGATCATCATGTAGGCGTTCTGTACATTAGTGACATCGGTCGTCAGACGGGTAACCAGGCTGGACGGCGAGAAACGGTCGATGTTCGAGAAGGCAAATGTCTGGATATTGTCGTTCATGGCTTTGCGCAGGTTGCGCGCGAAGCCGGCGGAAGCCTTCGCACCGAAAAAGCCGCCGAGCATGCCGAAGGCAAGCCCGCATACGGCAACAAGTATCATCAGCAGTCCGGTATGAATGATGTACTGCATATCGCTGCCGTAAATGCCATTGTCCACGATAAAGCCCATCAGAACCGGGATGATCATCTCGCAGATGACCTCCCCGACCATCCAGACGGGCGTCAGGACAGACGGCAGCCTGAATTCCTTGATCTGAGCCGTGAGTGTTTTCAGCATTTCTCAGGCCTCCTTTCTCTCTGTCTGTCTGCTGCATAGGCGAGATTTTCCCGTACGCGGGTGAGCAGCAGGGTCAGTGATTTCTTCTCTTCCTGCGTCATGCCGCGGGTCAGGAACGCATCTGTCTGCATTTTGTCTTCCTGGTGAACACGGAGAATCCGTTCGCCTTCGGGCTCCATGATCACGTTGCGGCAGCGGCGGTTCTGCGGGTCGGGTTCCTGGCGGAGCAGACCCTTGTCTGTCATGCGCTGCAGAATGCCGCAGACGGTAGGACGGGAGACATTCAGCGCCTGCGCCAGCTCTTTCTGCGTGACATGGTGGTCACGGTTATGGCTCAGATAAACAAGCACCATCATCTGCGGATAGGTGATGTTCAGACGCTGCAGCTCCTGTGTGGCAATCTGTTCAAAACCTTCATGAATCAGCCGGAATTTGAAGCCAAGCGGTGCATTCATGAAGGTTTCACTATCTATTTTGTGTTCGCAATGCACATTCAGTCACCTCACATTTAGCATGCTAATTACAATTACAATGTATAATTATATTTAGCATGCTAAATGATGTCAAGAATATTTTGCGGTTTTGGCGCCGGCATCAAAGCCGTCAGAACAGAAAAAGGACCCTGCCCGCAGGCAGGGTCCGGTGCCGTCTGAAAACGGTTTATTCAGGGTGGTTGCCCGTCTCATCGAGGAGACCGGCATCCATGCGTTCAAAATAGCTTTTGACCTCCGCAGCCGCGACGCCGCTCAGCGCGACGAGCGCGATCAGGTTCGGAATCGCCATCAGGCCGTTTACAATATCGGCGATGGTCCATACGGCGGCAACGGTCATATAAGGTCCGATGAAGATGCAGGCGATGTAAATATAGCGGTAGATTTTCACTGTCTTCATGTTATGGTTGGTCAGGTATTCGAGACATTTTTCACTGTAGTAATCCCAGCCAAGAATAGTCGTGAAGGCAAAGAAAATCAGGCACAGCATCAGCAGGAAAGAAGATACCTGCTCCGGGAACGGAAGACCGAGCTGAAAAGCACGTGCGGTGATCTGCACGCCCTGCAGGCCGTCCATATTCCATGTTCCCATGATGACGATCGTAAGACCGGTCATCGTGCAGACAATCAGCGTGTCGATGACGGTACCGAGCATCGAGACAAGTCCCTGTCTTACCGGCTCATTGGTTCTTGCCGCAGCGGCCGCGATCGGCGCACTGCCGAGGCCGGCCTCATTGGAGAAAATACCGCGGGCGATACCCTTCTGCATGGCGGCGATCATCGCACCGACAGCACCGCCGGCCGCTGCACGCAGGCCGAAAGCACTCTGGAAGATTTCCACGAAAGCCGCCGGTATAGCGGTGACATGGGTCAGCAGAATGATCAGCGTGACGGCGATATAGATGATAGCCATGGACGGCACGATCTTCTCGGCAACCTGTGAGATTCTCTTAATGCCGCCGATGATGACGAGCGCAACACAGAGTGTCAGCAGAATACCGGCGATCACAACGCTGATGGAGACATCATTGCCGAAAACATGGACAGTCGACTCGGCGTTCGGGTCAAAAAAGCCCTGTACGGCACTGGTGATACCGTTGATCTGTGTGAAGGTACCGATACCGAACAGGCCGACCAGCACGCCGAAAAAGGCGAAAAGCTTTGCCAGCCATTTCCATTTCTCACCCATGCCTTTTTCAATATAATAGAAAGGACCGCCGATGATGTGGCCGTCCGGTGTCACCTGACGGTACTTGACGGCGAGCATGCACTCGGTGAATTTGGTCGCTGTACCTACGAGCGCAGCCAGCCACATCCAGAACAGTGCGCCGGGACCGCCGGCCGCGATCGCGGTGGCGACGCCGACGATATTGCCGGTGCCGATGGTCGCGGACAATGCCGTGCACAGCGCCTGGAAGCTGGTCACGTCGCCGCTTTTGCTTTTATCTTTTTTGTTGTTGCTTGATTTGGAAAAAAGAAAATGAAAACCGAGCCCCGTTTTGCGGAACTGCAGTCCGTGCAGACGGATGGTCAGCAAAAGACCAACCGCAAGAATAGCGATGATCAGAGGCAGCCCCCATACATAATCATCGATCGTGGTAAGCAGATTCATAAATTTTTCCATATCCGTTCCTCTCCTCCTTGGTTTTGCGGGTGCATAATAATTTCCGGGTATAAAAAAAGCTGATCTTATAATCAGCTTTCAAGAGTTCAACGGCTATGCTCTGTCCGTTTGCCTGAGAGATAGGCAGCTCCCCGCAGCTGCTTTACACCTTCGGCGCCCCATAAACGGGGACTCTCCAGAGATTATCACAGAAAAAAATTATACCCCAACGGCAGGGGCAAGTCAATTGCGGCGGGAGTCGGTGCCGGTATTTATTTTCATACAACAGGCCTGCACAAAAGAAATCCCGGGCGCAGGCTTCTGCCTGGCGTCCGGGACGTGAGGAATCAAGGTTATTACTGAATATCCTTGCTCAGGAAATCGTGCTCTTTATTTTCAATTACAAGATGGCGCGGCAGACCGTCTACCATAATCGGCGCGGAAGAGCCGTTGATCAGCGGGCGGATGTAATCGATCAGTTCCTGCGTCACATAATCGCCCTCTTCATTGATCCATGCTCTCGGCACGAGCTTGGCGTCATTGGCAATGCGATGTACGTCGAATACCTTCGTCGTGCTCTGGTACGGATCATCGGATACACGCTCGATGCAGACCATGACACCGGAATAGCCCTCATCAGCGGCCTTGACGGTGGCACCGCCGACAGCAAACGCCTCATCCACATCGGTCTTGCTGGCCAGATGGCCGGCGGAACGCTGCAGCGAGGAGAGCTCGACGGCTCTGGTCTTGACGTTCATCTTCGTATGAATCAGGTTGGCGAGATAAGCCGCCGTGCCTGTCAGCTGAATGTGTCCGAAAGCATCGGTGGAGCTGCTGGTCTGCGCCAGTGCGCTGATATAGGTGCCGTCCGCGGTGCGGATGCCTTCGGAAACGGCAACGACGACAACATCCTTCTGCTTCAGCAGACCTTCGACTTTCGCCATGAACTTCTCGACGTCAAACGGAATCTCCGGCAGATAGATCATGTCAGGACCCGCGCAGTCTTCCTGCTTGGAAAGAGCAGAAGAAGCGACGAGCCAGCCGGCATCGCGTCCCATGATCTCGATGATCGTGACATTTTTCTTCTTATAGGAAAATGAAAGTGCATCACGGATGACTTCTTTGGTCGAGGTCGCGATGTACTTGGCTGCGCTGCCGAATCCCGGCGTGTGGTCGGTGATCGCCAGATCATTGTCGATGGTCTTCGGGCAGCCGACAAAACGCTGCCTTGCACCTGTCAGCAGAGCGTAGTCGGAGAGCTTCTTGATCGTATCCATCGAATCGTTGCCGCCGATATAGATGAAAATCTCGATATCCAGCTTGTTCAGCAGTTCGAAGATCCTGTCATAAAGGTCCTTGTTCTCGTGGATTTCCGGCAGTTTGTAACGGCATGAACCCAGGAAGGAAGACGGTGTCTTCTTCAGAAGCTCAAGATCCAGCTCGTTCTTGATGTAGTCGGACAGGTCCACATACTGTTCGTCGATAAAACCAAGAATACCGAAACGCATACCATAGACCTTGCTGTAGCCTCTTTCCTTTGCGGTCTTGAAAACACCGGCAAGGCTTGAATTGATGACGGCGGTCGGTCCGCCCGACTGGCCGACAATAATGTTACCTTTCATATCTGATACCTCCCTGTCATGTGGAAAACGGAATGTAAAAGCGTTTATATCCGTTCGCAAAATTCACTTTGATTATAGCACAAAACAGTAATCTTTTGGTAAAAATTACAATAATAAACAGAATACACATCAATTTTTAAATCATTTCATACAATATAGTTGAAATTGCGTACAATTTGTTATATGATGAAATCAGGAAATTTTTGCAGCGGAAAGCTGCATAGGATAATGAAAGGAGTAACTATATATGAATCAGCAGCAGTATGATCGTATGAGAACAGGCAACGGTTTTATCGCAGCACTTGACCAGAGCGGCGGAAGCACACCGAAGGCACTCAGAGGATATGGTATAGATGACAGCGCTTATAAGAATGATGAAGAGATGTTCGATCTGATTCACCAGATGAGAACAAGAGTTATCACAAGCCCGGCATTCACATCAGAACATATCCTGGCAGCGATTCTTTTCCACAGGACGATGGAAAGCGAGATCGATGGCAAGCTTACCGCAGATTACCTCTGGAATGTGAAGGGCATCGTGCCGATTCTCAAGGTGGATAAGGGACTGGCCGCAGAAGAAGACGGTGTTCAGATCATGAAGCCGATCCCGGACCTCGAAGATGAGCTTGCGCTTGCGAAGAAGCGCGGTATTTTCGGTACCAAGATGCGTTCTGTTATCAAGGCAGCCAATCCGGAAGGCATCCGCAAGATTGTTGATCAGCAGTTTGACATCGGTCTCAAGATCTGTGCTGCTGACCTCGTTCCGATTCTTGAACCGGAAGTTGATATTCATATTGCAGATAAGGCAGAGGCAGAGGATATCCTTCTTGCAGAGATCAAGAAGCATCTGGCAGAGCTGCCTGAGGGTATTAAGCTCATGTTCAAGCTTTCCATTCCGACGAAGGCCGGCCACTATGCTGAAATCCAGAAGGATCCGCATGTTGTGCGTGTCGTAGCCCTTTCCGGCGGCTACAGCAGACAGGAAGCGGATGAGCTTCTGGCGAAGAATCCTGGCATGATTGCCAGCTTCTCACGTGCGCTGCTCAGCGATCTGCGTGCACAGCAGTCAGATGAGGAGTTTAATGCCGCCCTGAAGAAAGCAATCGGTGAGATTTACGACGCATCCATTGCATAAAGGAGACGGCTCAGTGTTTTGAGCCGGGAGGGGGATTTGCCCAACAGATTGTACAGGATTCGCTGCATGATCTGTTGGGCTTTATATTTAGAGAGGATTCAATGCCGCCGGCACAGCCGGTGCATTGCGTTCAGAGGGAGGTGTGAATATGACTTTGCAGGAAGCAATGGAAGCCCGCCACAGTGTCAGGCAGTATACATCCCGGCCGATTGAGCCGGAGATCGTCTCGAAGCTGAAAGCGAAGACAGAAGAGGTGAACCGTGCGGGCAATATGCATATACAGCTGGTTACCGGAGAACCGGAAGCGTTCAGCGGCCTCATGGCCCGGTACGGAAAGTTCAGCGGCGTAACCGATTATTTTGCCCTGATTGGACCGAAATCACCGGATCTGGATGAGAAAGCGGGCTATTACGGAGAGCAGCTTGTCCTGTATGCGCAGATGCTCGGCCTGAATACATGCTGGGTCGGGGCGACTTTCAGAAAAGTAAAGAGTGCGTACACGATTGCGCCGGGCGAGAAGCTGTGTCTTGTCATCGCGGTCGGCTACGGCGCGGTGCAGGGCGTCCCGCATCGTTCGAAGACCATTGCACAGCTGACGGACGCGGGAGTGGATATGCCTGCGTGGTTCCGGGAAGGAATGCGTGCGGTGCAGCTTGCCCCGACGGCTGTCAATCAGCAGAAGTTCCGTTTTTCTCTTAATGGGAACAAAGTATCGGCGAAGGCCGGATCCGGCTTTTTCGTCAAGGAGGATCTGGGCATTGCCCGGTATCATTTTGAGATCGGCGCCGGCAAGGATAATTTTGTCTGGGCGTAAACAGGAGGCAATCAATGAAGATTCTGGTTATAAAAAGCAGCGGCCATCTGCATGGCTCATCGAACATGCTGGCCGATGAGTTTATCCGCGGTGCGCGGGAAAACGGACACGAGGTGTCGGAGTACGACGTATTCCGGGTGCGCATCAAACCCTGCGCGGGCTGCAATCGCTGCGGCATGAACGGCGACTGCGCGATGCGCGATGATTTTTCCGGTGAGCTGCGCGGCAGGATACTGGCTGCCGACATGCTGGTGTTCGCGTTTCCGGTTTATTATTACGGCTGGCCGGCGCAGACGAAGGCGGTCATCGACCGCTTTTACAGCTGCAACATGCAGCTGCAGGCCATGCACAAGAAGACGGCGATGCTGACGGTGGCGATGGATGACACCGATACGGTTTTCGATGCGGTAAACCTGTATTATAAGATGCTCTGCAGCTATCTGAATTTCACGGATCTCGGCAGCGTGTGCGGCCGCGGATGCGGCACACCGTCGCAGACGCAGCGCTCCGGCTATCCGGAAAAGGCCTACGCACTTGGAAAATCCATTATCTGAACAGCAAAAAAGCTCTGAGACGTGTGAAGCGTCTCAGAGCTTTTGCTGTAATCAGGCATTTTCCGATGAATCCGGCTGCATGTATTTGCGGTCTGTATATTTCCGGATCAGGATGAGAATCGTCGTCAGAATGGCAAGGCTGAGAATCAGCGTGATCCACCAGTTCTTCGTAAATCCGGCGATGACGTAGCCGATGACACAGGCAGCGATGACAACAGCGGCGTACTGCATCTGTGTCTGCACATGATTGATGTGATTGCACTGCGCACCCGAGCTTGACATGATCGTCGTATCCGAAATCGGGGAAACATGGTCGCCGCAGACAGCACCGGCCAGAACCGCGGAGATGGAGATAACCATCATCGTCTCGTCGCTGCCGGCAAACATGTTGACCACGATCGGAACGAGGATGGCGAAGGTGCCCCAGCTTGTGCCGGATGAGAAAGCGATGAAAATCGCAATCAGGAAGATGATAACCGGAACGAAGCGGATCATGCCGCTGTTCAGGTTGACCGTGGCAGCGATGAAATCACCGATGCCGAGCTGATCGGTCATACCCTTGAGTGTCCATGCGAGCACCAGAATGATGACGGCCGGCATCATGAGCTTGCCGCCTTCCGGCACGGAATCCATGAAGTCCTTGAAGGAAATCACGCGGCGGCTCAGATACAGGATCAGCGTGAAAATAATGGCAACCAGCGTTGCAAAGACAAGGCTCTCGGAACTTGAGCAGTTCGCAAAATCTTCGACGATGTTTTTGCCGCCGTTCAGATGGCCTGTCCAGATCATGGCGCCGACAGCGGAGAAGATCAGCACGAGCATCGGTGCCACGAGATCGACCACCTTGCCCTTGGTAAATCTGCCGCCTTCTGTCACATCGACGTCTTCATCCGGCTGCTGGAATTCCTCGCCGCCCGAGGTGAACAGATCACCCTTTGCGGCGTTTTCCTCGTGCTTCTTCATCAGACCGAAGTCAAATCCCGTACCTGAGGTGAAGAAGACCATGAACAGTGTCAGCAGTGCATACAGGTTGAACGGAATCGTCGCGATAAACATCTGAAAGCCCGACATCGAGGAGCCTTCCGGCACATAGGAATTGACCGCGGCTGCCCAGGATGAAATCGGGGCAATGATGCAGACCGGCGCTGCTGTCGCATCGATCAGGTAGGCGAGCTTGGCACGCGATACCTTGAATTTATCGGTAACCGGACGCATGACAGAGCCGACCGTCAGGCAGTTGAAATAGTCGTCGACGAAGATCAGAACGCCAAGCAGGGAAGTCGCGACCTCTGCGGACTTCTTTGACTTAAGCCGCTTGCTCGCCCATTCTCCGTAAGCCCTCGTGCCGCCGGATTTCTGCATCAGCATGACGATGATGCCCAGCAGAATCAGGAAAACGAGGATCGAGAAATCGGCGCTGTCCAGAATGGTATTATACAGTGTGTCAAAGGCAGCCCACGGATGAAAGTCGGCTGCAAGAAAAGCACCCAGAAGCGCACCCGTAAAAAGCGAGATGTACACTTCCTTGGTAGCAAGAGCCAGTACAATGGCTACAATCGGCGGTACAAGCGACCACCATGTTCCGTAAAACATAAGAACCCCCTCTTCATGATATTTATGACATACGTATTTAATTTAGCATAAGATCGGGTATATGTATAGAAGCAGAATGATGAAAACGGCAGCTTTATGCTATTATATATGCAGCAATCAATATTGTCCGGGAGGTAACATAAAATGGATAATAATAAAAAGAATACAGCAGTCTCCGCAGACTGCGTCGTACCGGTTTATGAATCGAAATTCATCAAGGTCTTTGATCTGCAGTACGCACCGGGTAAACATTATCTGGACGCGACGCGCCGCGGCAAAGATGAGATCGCGGCGACAAAGACGGAAGAGGAATTTCTCAGAATGGTGCCGGATGCCGTCAGCTGCATCGTGGTGCTCAAGGTGCCGGATCAGGAACCGCAGCTCCTGCTGAGCTACGAGTACCGCTATCCGGCGGGACACTATCTGCTCAGCGTGCCGGCCGGCCTGATTGACCCGGAAGATAAGGCATCCGGCGATCCGGAGAAGGCGGAACTGACGGCCGCGCGGCGTGAAATCCATGAGGAGACGGGCATTCTCATGCAGGAGAGCGATACGATCCGCGTCGTCAATCCCTGTGCTTTTTCGACACCGGGTATGACAGATGAGAGCAACGGCATCGTCTGCGCGGTTATTTCCCTGCCGGATCTTTCGGTGCTCAGCCAGAAAGGCGCCGTCGGCAGCGAGAAATTCGACGGTTTCTGCCTCGTGACAAAGAGTGAGGCCGCGAAGATTCTGCAGGACGGCCGCGATGCCAAAGGCCATTTCTATCCGGTCTATACGATGATCGCGCTTATGTATTTTGTAAATGATATGTGGAAATAATACCTGCATAAGATGCAGAAGGCGGCGGAAAAATCCGCCGCCTTTTTTCAGCCCTTTGCGTGATCTTTGAAGTACGCGCGCAGTATCTGCAGGCTTTCCTCCCGCAGTATGCCCGAGGTTGCCTGCGGACCGCGGAAAGAATTTTCAAACACGATCCGGCTGCAGTCACAGCCGCTGCCGCCGAGAATTTCCTCGAGATCGCGGTTGGAAGCCGCGTAGACAAGGCGCCCGAGCCCTGCCCAGACCAGCGCGCCGCTGCACATGAAGCACGGCTCGCAGCTGCTGTACAGCGTATAGCCGGACAGGTCCGTGATGCCGGTTTCGGCAAAGAAGCGGCGGAGCAGGCCGGCTTCCGCGTGGAAAGTGGGGTCGTGCTGCGTGTAAATCTGGTTTTCGTTGGTATGAATGACTTCACCGTCTTTGGCCAGAACGGCGCCGAAAGGTTCGTTGCCGTGGGAGACGGCATCCGCGGAAAGCTTGATCGCCATCTCCATGAGCTCTCTATCATTCATTTCTCTGTACCCTCCTGTGACAGCTGCGCTGCCACTTCGTCAAAAAGATTCCGGTAACGTCTGCGGTCGCCTTTGCGGCAGACAAGATAGTAGGTGACATTGACCTCCGGGTCACTGATCGGCACGGCTCTGCGGTCTTCCGTCAGTCGCGCATCAAACGCGAGGTCAGTCGTAAAGCAGGGCAGAATCGAATTGCGGATCAGTTCCCGGAATGAATACCGCTCATCCTGCACGAGAAAACGCGAATCCGGCATCTTCTGCCGGACGATTTCCGCCCAGAAACCGATATCCGAATACAGCAGCATGTTTTCGCCGTTCATCTCAGAAAGAGAGAGCGACTTGCGCCTTGCATAGCGGTGATTCTTCGGCAGATAAAACATCAGGTGCTCGCTGCCGATTTTCCGGCTGTAATACCGGTCCGGCGCAGCTTCTGCCGGGTCTTTTGGCAGAATCACAAGCTGGTAGGTGTTCTTATTTAATCCTGTGAGGAGCTCCTGCGGCAGCTTCAGCTCGGATGAGATCGACTTGTCCGGGAAAATGCTGCTGAGCGCGCTGACAAGGGCGGGCAGCTGCACGGCTGCCGCACTGCCGAGGCTGATGGTCCGGCGGGAACGGTCGAAGGCGCGCACCCGCTCCAGCATCTCATCGGTCTGGCGCAGCAGCAGGCGGATCTCCTCGGCCGCCAGGCGGCCGTTGTCATTGAGCTCAATACTGTTTTTGGTGCGGGAAAACAGCGGGACCTCGAACTGAGCTTCCGCTTTTTTCATAGCGCGCGTGATCGTTGGCTGGGAGATATTGAACTCCTCTGCCACCTGCGTCAGCGTGCCGCATTCAGAAAAAGCAAGGAAATACTGCATCTCTTCGTAGGTTAACATGGATCCCCTCCTTATATACAATTCTGTCGTTTTTTATTTCATTATACCTTACTATGCTGAAAATGAAATCTGCAATACGGAATAAATATTGTACTTTTCCTTTCCCAGCCGCTATTTTATAAGAGAAAGATAAAGCAAAGGAAAGGAACCGGGATGATATTTTATTTTACAGCCACGGGCAACAGCCTGTACGCCGCGCGGATGCTGGATGAAGAAACCGTCAGCATTCCGCAGGCGCTGCGGGCGGGGCGCACATCTTATACAGCCGATCGGATCGGCATTGCCGCGCCGATTTACGGACATGAGATGCCGGCCATGGTAAAAGAATTCATAGAGAAAACAGAACTGAACACGGATTACTTATATGTGATCCTGACGTACGGACACCGCCATGCAAACGCGGTCGAGCTGGCGCAGCGCGTTCTGGCGCAGGCCGGCCGGAATGCGGATTACATTCGGACGCTGCTCATGGTGGATAATTTTCTGCCGGCGTTTGATATGGAAGAGGAAGTCCGGCTCGAGAAAAATGTGGATGGCCAGCTGGCGGTGATCCGGTCGGAGATTGACGCGCGCCGGCATTTCATAGAGCCGGTAACTTCGGAAGACTGGCTGGCCCATGCCGGCTACATGATGAGTGTCGGCGGGCGGGACGCCTCGGTCTGGGCGAATTTCCGTTTTACCGATCAGTGTATCGGCTGCGGAATCTGCACGAAGGTGTGCCCGGCCGGCTGCATTCATATGGAAGGGCAGCGCGCCGTCCGGACAGGAGAGAACTGCCAGGCCTGCATGGCCTGCATCCACGCCTGCCCGATCAGGGCGATCCAGATGAATCCGGTATGCGGATTTACCGAGAAGAATCCGCAGGCCCGGTACAGAAACGAGCATGTGACGCTTTCGGACCTGGCGGCGGCCAACAGCCAGCCGGCCGGTCAGCATTACAGTACGCAAAGCAGAAAGAAAGTGAGGGTATTAAAATGAAGAAAAATTTCAAAGGAGCAGCAGGTCTTGTACTCGCAGCCGTCTTAATGGCAGGCTGCGCATCCGGCAGCTCTTCCGCAGCATCCGGCTTTTCTGCATCGGCCGGCACATCGGCAGCGGCGCAGACGGAGACGGCACAGACAGCGGCACAAGAGCAGGCACAGACAGAAACAGATACGCAGCAGGCAGATGCCGTTGCGACCGCATCGGGCGGACCGGCACAGAGCGATGCCGTGCAGCCGGGCCGCACGGGCAGCCATATCCTGGTTGTCTATTACTCCGCTTCCAATAATACCAAGGCAGCGGCGGAAACGATCGCGCAGACGGCTCATGCCGATATTTTTGAGATCGAGCCGGCCGACCCGTACACCGATGATGACCTCAACTGGAACGACAGCGACAGCCGTATTACCAGGGAACATGAAGATGAAAGCCTGCAGGATATCGAGCTGGTCAGCACGCAGGCGGAGGACTGGGACAATTACGATACCGTCTTCATCGGCTACCCGATCTGGTGGGGCGAAGCCGCATGGCCGGTCAATAATTTCATCAAAGACAATGATTTCAGCGGTAAGACGGTAATTCCGTTCTGCACATCTGCTTCTTCCGGTATCGGCAGCAGTGCCGACAGCCTCGCGGATATGGCAGGAACCGGCGACTGGCAGGAGGGCGAACGCTTTTCCGGCAGCGCATCAGAAGCAGAAATCGCAGACTGGGCGCAGAGCGTCCTTTCAGAATAAGGAGGATTCAGGATGAAAACATTTCAGTACAGCGGCATGCCGGTTGTCTATTTCGGAGAAGGTGCGCTGAAAACAGCGCTTGAGAAGGAACTTCCTGCGGCGGGCAGCAATGTCCTGCTTGCCTACGGCGGCGGTTCCATAAAGAAAAACGGTATCTACGATGAGGTCATGGAGCTGCTCGGCAGGTTCGGCAAAAAAGTCACCGAGTTCAGCGGCATCATGGCAAATCCGACCTATGCCAAGGTGCAGGAGGGGGCGGCACTCGTCCGCGGGAACGGGGTCGACTTTATCCTGGCTGTCGGCGGCGGTTCCGTCATCGACTGCTGCAAGATCGTTTCCGCGCAGGCAAAGATGGACGAGGATATCTGGAAGGCGGAATTCACCGATCACGTATATCCGAAGGAATTTGTGCCGCTCGGCGCCGTGACGACGGTATCCGGTACAGGTTCCGAGATGAATAACGGTGCGGTGATCACCAACGAGGAAGAAAAGAAGAAAAACGGCATGGGCGGTGCGATGGCATCATTTGCCGTGCTGGACCCGGCTTACACGCTGACCGTGCCGATGCGGCAGGCAGTATCCGGTGCCTTTGACACGCTTTCCCACTGCATGGAGACCTATTTCGGAAAACCGGCGGAAAACAATGTGTCCGATGAAATCAACGAGGCTGTCATGCGCAATGTCATCCGCAATCTGCGCGCGATGATAGCAGATCCGCAGGATATCGGCGTCCGCTCCGAACTGATGTGGGATTCGTCGATGGCAGAAAACGGCATCCTGAAGCTCGGCAAACAGACTGATTTTCAAAGCCACATGATCGAGCACCAGCTTGGTGCCTATACCGACTGCAATCACGGACAGGGACTGGCCGTGATTCATCCGGCCGTCTACCGCCATCTTGCCGGTGACAATACCGCAAAGTTTGCCCGTTTTGCCAGTGCAGTCTGGGGCATCAGCCCGGAGGGAAAAACGCAGGAAGAACTGGCACAGGCAGGCATCGATGCGCTGGCTGCTTTTATCCGGGAGATCGGTCTCCCTTCAACGCTGACGCAGCTGAAGCAAAATCTGCGCCCGGGCAGTCCGGACCCGACGGACAGGGAGCTGCTGCGCAAAGCCGCAGACAGCACCATTGTGACGCCAGGATGCGCCCGCGCGCTGACGCATGATGAAATCTACCAGATTCTGACAGAATGCATCTGATCAGAAGCCGTGCGAAAAATCATATTCGCACGGCTTTTTTTCGAAGTGCGCCTGGCGGCGCACGTTTCTAGCCGGTGCAAGTCTGGAGTCCGCCCGGTAGTGGGAAGGACATAGCCGAAGGCAAGGGTGTTCACCGTGAGGT